>DAIQRF010000162.1:0-5751 GCA_036786505.1 Casimicrobiaceae bacterium
TCATATGGACTGTATACTATACTGTGTATAGTATATGAGCAAGGACGAATTTAGAGGAAGGCAAGATGAACCTGGCGGAGACAGCGCATCGGCGCGACATGGTCCTGCGCCTTAAGCGTGTCGAAGGGCAATTGCGCGGCATTCAGCTAATGATCGAGGGTGGTCAGGAGTGCGAAGCGATTGCGCAACAACTTGCCGCAAGTCGCAAGGCACTCGACAAGGCGTTTTTTCATCTCCTCGCCTGCTTCGCCGAGCAACCCGATGTAAAGGTCTCGCGTTCCGGCGCGATTCCGCGCGAGCGCATGGCGCAGGTGGCGCGATTGTTGGAAAAGTTCGCGTAGGCTTGCCAGCGTGGCGTGCCGGTACCGGCAGATCAGGTGACGTCCACCACAGACGGTTTGAGATCAGTATGACCAATACACTTTTGCCTGATTGGATTGCCTTCGCGGTAAGCATACTTATCGTTGCTGCCTACGAGCTTCGGTTAAGGGTAATTGGACGCAGGCGCCCCGAGCGTATCGCCCGAACCGCCCATGGCCAGATCCGCGCCGATTGGGCGGAGGCGCTGGCTAAGCAGCCCGGCTCAGAAGTTCTTGCCGTGCAGACACTCCGTAATTCGCTGATGTCGTCGACCATTATCGCCTCCACCACGGCGCTCGCGTCGATGGGAACGGTCTCGCTCGCTGAACCAACGCTGACGCTCGGAGGGCTAAGCGCAGACCAGTTCTCTGTTCGAAGCGCGCTGATGCTATTGCTTCTGGTGGCCCTCTTCGCATCGTTTGTTGCTTCGGCGCTCGCGATGCGTTACTTCAGCCACGCCGGTTACATCTGAGGTTCAACGCTAACGACGCGTTCGAGATCGCCGGTTTTGGAGGTACTTCGTGGGTAACGATCTGAGCTGTCAGCATCGAATTTGTGATACGCAAAGCGAGGAGTATCGAGTGATCAATCGTCAGCTTTTTGAACCGCTGTCCAGCACATACACTTATCTCGTCGCATGTGAAGAGACGCGGCTTGCCGTCTTAATCGATCCGGTCCTACCAACCTGGGAGAGGGATCTCTCGATCCTTAACTCGCTCGGCCTCAAGCTTGCTTACACGCTGGAGACGCATATTCATGCCGATCACATCACCTCCGCGTTGCGGCTGAAAAAAGAGGTCGGGAGTAAGATTGCTCTGCCGGCGATCGACCGGCTCCCCTGCGCGGACGTGGACATCGAGGAGGGAAAGCCGTTTGGGGTTGGAAGTGTGACCTTCACTCCCCTTCACACCCCGGGCCATACGGACGGCCATTTCGCCTATGTGCTGGGCGACCGCGTCTTCACGGGAGACGCATTGCTCATCGATGGATGCGGGCGTACCGACTTTCAGAACGGTGATGCAGCCGTTCTTTATCAAAGTGTTCGAGAAAAGCTGTTTACGCTGCCTGAGGACACTTTTGTGTTTCCCGCGCATGACTATCACGGACGCCACGTTTCGACGGTCGCGCAGGAGAGGCAGCGTAACCCTCGCCTGGGTCAAGAACGCAGCCTTGCGGATTTCGTGAAGATCATGGCGGCGCTCGAGCTGCCCTATCCAAAATTTATCGATCATGCGGTCCCTGGAAACCGCCAGTGCGGGGTATGCCCCGAGAATCTGCTTGCCGAGCTTCAAGTGTATTGCAAACAAATGACCGATAGCCCTCAGGGATGATTTCAACCTATCAGGAGAAGCAGAAATGAAAGTTATCGTGTGTGTAAGCTCCGGGACCGATGACCCCACGAGGGCAGCTCTTGGAATGCTTGCTGCAAAGGCTGCCGTAGCGCAAAAGCACGACGTGATTGTCTGGCTGCAAGGCGAGGGAGTGAACGTTGCGAACAAGAACATCTACGAGAAGATTCAGGGCATCAACATGCCTCCGATGAAAGATATCGTTAGCACTCTCATTGCTGCCAAGGTTCCTCTTTGGGTGTGCGAGGCATGTGCAAAGGGTCGCAACGTGACCCAAGAAAATGCGCTGGAGACCGCGCTTTTCAAGAACATGGCCGACTACGTGACAGCGGCGCTGGAGGCGGACAAGAACCTGACTGTCTAGTTGCTTGAAATTCCTCTACCGCGCTGGCGTCTGAGTCGTCCCGGACTTGGAAGACACCTCCGAGCCTAATAAACCAGGCGTGAGCCGAGGTTCCATGAACCCCGCTCCGGCACAATCTTGCCGTCGGCGTCGGCGTCCTCGCACTGCCCCGGCCGGCTCGCCCGAATGGGCATTACTTCGCTCCACCGAGTATCCATTGCACGACCGTCCTGATCTCGTCGTCCTTCGGTTGAGTCTGTGCCGGCATGGGCACCCGACTGGCTTGCCCAATGAAGTGCTCCACGGCGGCAGCTCGAGGTTCGCCGGATCACCATCGGAAGCCGCGACGCGACCCCCGACGCCGAGCGCGGCCAGCCCTCCGGCGGCCGCAAGCGACCGGCCAAGAAATTCCCTGCGCCCTGATTGGACGAGCGCGATTTGCTCCTGGGAGAGGAAACCTTCCGGCGCCTGCGCAATCCCCCCGAAGGACCTGACCTTAGCGGACATTCGCGAGCTCGTTGCTCATTCGAGAGCGGGCCGGGGTCGGATCGCGCGCGCTAGGCAAGCCGGATGACGCTGATCGAACTATTGCGGAACACAGGGAGGCGATGCCGCCCCAACGTCCGCGGCGATCGCTGGCTGCGACGCCGCGTCTCGCCTGGTGTTCCACGCACAGAGCGCACTCACCCGGTGCCGAACTGTCCCTCGTCGAGCGTCTGACCGCCAGCCGCAGACAACCTTAGAACGCGTGGCTGTACTGGATGCCGAGCGCCCACTCGCGCAGCTGGATCTTTTCCTGCATTGCCGGCTGCGGCGGCGGGAAGAAGTTGTTGAACAGGCTCGCGCCCTGCACGCTGTTGTTGAAGGCGTACATGAATGCCGCGGTCAGATCGCTCTTCTTGTCCCAGTTATACGTCGTGCCGAGCGTCAGATGATTCACGACTACACCCGGTGCCAGGATGTTGAATGTCACATCCTGCGGCCGGATAGGATTGTCCGAGTGGTTGTAGCCCGCGCGCACCGTCCATTGGTCGTCGATCTGGTATTGCACGCCGAGCTTCCAGACGTCGATGCTGTGCCAGCCGAAACCCGCGCCATTCGGTCCGCCTAGACAGGTCGACGTGCTGTTCGGCATGCACTGCAGGATGAGCCCGCTCGGATTGCCGACCGATTTGACGTCGCTGTATTCGATGCGCCCGTAGTCAAGGGCGAGCAGCCATGCCGGCATTGGTTTGAACGCGACGCCGAGGCCCCAGTTGGCCGGAATATCGAATCCGCCCGACTCCGCGAAGAGGCCCCGGTATTTGTCGAAATTGCCCATGCTGATCTTGGAAGCGTACGTGGCCCCGATCGCGAGTTGCGGCGTCAGCTGGCCGTAGTAGCCGACGCGAACACCCCAACCTATCGAGCTATCGTAGCCCTTGTTGGTCACGTTGCCCGGACTGGTTGACAGGAAGGGATTGTCAAACGCCTGCAGTCCGTCGAGCTTGAAGCGTTGATACGCGAACAGCGGCGCGATGCCGATCGCGTGATCAGGAAGGAATCGCCAGGCGACGGTCGGTGCGACCACGAGCTGCGACAGGTCGACCCCTAACTTGCCGCTGCCGCAGAGGAGGTTGTAACTGGACTGGCCGGGATTGAAACCCTGACACGCGCTCGGGCCGGGAATCTGGCCACCCGGATAGTCGGTGTTCA
Source organism: Casimicrobiaceae bacterium (assembly GCA_036786505.1). Classification (GTDB taxonomy): domain Bacteria; phylum Pseudomonadota; class Gammaproteobacteria; order Burkholderiales; family Casimicrobiaceae; genus PALSA-1003. Next base: position 3,748 of record DAIQRF010000162.1, read on the forward strand.
TGCCGCCGTTGCCGTAGACCGTCACGCCGAGCGAGAGGTCGGGCCGCACCATAGTATTGTAGCCAATCTCCGGAATACCGAAGTAATTGCTGCCGCTGTCGGCGGAACCGTTCAGGTTCGCTTGCGGCGGACTGCCCGAACGCTCCGCCTTGCGCCACGGGCTGAAAAGGTCGACTCCGATCGCGAACTGGTCGCCGGCGAAGGCCATCGTGCCGGGATTGTTGGCGCCGCCAAAGGCGTCCTGCGCGACCGCGATCGACGCGCCGCCCATCCCTTTGGCCTTCATGCCATAGCCATGTGAGAAATAGCCGTCGGTGGCGTGCGCTTTGATAGGAACGAAGATAGCTACGGCGCAGACCGCCGCGAGGACGTGCGTTCTCATGCTTTTCCCCCTTCTCGTTGTGATCGCGGTTGCCCGCTATTTAGATAAACAGTGACACGTCCGCTTTTTGCGCTATCGGCAGGAAGGTCGCGGCGCCGCAATAATCCTTCACTTCCGGAATGAAATCCTTATGGGTGAAACCGAACAAATCCACGGTCATCTGGCAGCCGATCATCTTTACGCCACCTTCGAGCGCAAGACTGCGCAGATCGGCGATGTTGGCGACGCCGTTGTTGCGGATCGTCTGTTGCATGAGGGAGGTGGCGACTGACTGGAAGCCGGGGATCGCGGCCTGTACCACGTTCGGTATTTTCCAGTTGACCTTGCGGAACCAATGGGGTCCGAACGGCATCTTCATCGGCATGCCGGGGTTGCCGAGCCCACTGATCTTGAGGTGCGAGATGTTCTTCTTGAGGAGTTGCAGGCCATAGAATGTGAAGAAAACCGACACATCCCAACCGAGCGCCGCTGCGGTCGACGACAGGATGAACGGTGGATACGCCCAATCGAGCGTGCCTTTGGTGGCGATAATGGTCATCGACGGCGTTCGCGCGGCCTCGCGTTCCTGCAGCTTCTCCTCCAGTTTCGCCGGCAGAATTTCGTCGAGTCGCTGCTTGATGATTGCGTCGATCAGTGTGATGTCCGGTGTCGCGCCCATGCTCTGCTCCTTTCGACCAGCCGTTTATCCGGCCACGCGTGGGCCGGCACCCGTGCCGCGCAGGCCACCTGTCGTTCCGTCGGACGACGGACACGTCCATGCAGGCAGCGCCACTCGCTGTTTAACAGAATAATCTAATATGAGTGAATTCTGTTGGTATGGCAAGCGATAGAATTACCACGATGCGTCCCGCCAACGGATGCTGCATTGCAATACGGCGTCAGGCGTCTGCTGCTGTTCGTGAGCTACAGCATACAAGCGGAGCAATGCGGCGGTAGTTCTGAGGCACTACCATCGGGCGAATCCTGTTGTGCGTCACGCCCCCTCCGGCTAAACTTGCATGGTTAAGCTTCTAGTGGGGAAAAAAGGCCCTGCCCATGTCCGCGGCTACGGGCAGCGACATCATCCGCTTTGCGCCAGGGCTGCATCCAAAACAACGACCAACGACTATATATTTCAGCCACATGCATACAGCCCTATCCCCCATCTCGAGACCATCCGTGCGCGCGTCAGTCGCGCAGCTGCAATCGAATGCCGTTCGCGCCGCCAGATTCCTCAAATCGATGGCCAATCCGGCCAGGCTGATGGTTCTCTGTCAGCTTTCCACCGGGGAAAAATCCGTAGGCGAACTCGAACGAATCGTCGGCATCAGCCAATCCGGCCTCTCTCAACATCTGGCGGTCCTGCGCCGCGAGGGCATTGTGAAGACCAGGCGCGTCGGGCAAACCATTCTGTACTCGCTGGCCGGCCGCGAAGCGGCGCTGGTGATGGACGTGCTCTACGAGGTGTTCTGCAGCGAGGTCGCGCTGAAGCCGGCGCGCGTGCCGAAATCCAAAGCAGCGGCCTGACGCATCTTCCGCCGCGACTGCGCCGGCGCACTGATTCGTGCGCCAAGTGCTTGTAGCTTTGGAAGAATCGAATCAGCCCGGGTGGTCAGACACAGCGTCTGCAATCGGTGCCGTAC
>DAIQRF010000163.1:0-5735 GCA_036786505.1 Casimicrobiaceae bacterium
CTCGTGGACCGCATCACCGATGCGTTCGCCGCCGCGCCGGCGCGCGCCGCTCCGAAGGTGACGCGGTTCTGGTACGGCTGGGGCATCGGTGCGGCCAGCGCGGCCACGATGGCCATCGCCCTCGGCATCGGGCTCCATATCACGCAACCGAACAGCGACGACCGCGTCGCCGACGAAGTGGTAGCGAATCATGTTCGCTCGATGCTGACCGGTCACGCCGTCGAGGTCGCATCGTCCGACCAGCACACCGTGAAACCCTGGTTCAACGGCAAGCTCGATTACGCGGCGCCCGTGTTGGATCTGACCGCTCAAGGGTTTCCGCTAGCGGGAGGTCGGCTTGATTACCTCGATCACCGGCCGGTGGCGGCGCTCGTGTACCGCCATCGCCTGCACCTGATCAACGTGTTTGTGCTGCCGACGAACGACGGCGCCAAAGCCGGCACTCCGCTGAAGCTTTCGCGCCAGGGTTACGCCGTCGAGCGCTGGTCGCAAGCGGGCATGGATTTCTGGGCCGTATCCGACGTGGATGCCGGCGCCTTGGATGAGCTCCGAGCGTTATACGTGGCCGACGGCCGCGCACGCTGAGGCGGCGCTCGTCTCGCCGTTGCGAGCAGGACGCGCGCCAAAACCGGATCGGTACCGCCAAGGCCGTGATGGCGGACCTCGTACGGACTCCTACGGCGCACCCGCGTTGCGTCAAATCTTCATTGGAATGGGATCGCCGTCTATTGCAAACCAGAGAACAAGGTCTCGCTCGGATTCGTCGAAGGCTTGAACAACAAGATCCGTGCCATCCAGGCCGTACGTACGGCCTGCGCGACGAAGAATACCTGCGGCTGAAGATTCTCACTTGCATGCTGCCCGCGCTCTAGAATTCCCCAAAATCGCCCACACAAATCCGCGAAGAGCCCCAAAAGAGATCAGTCATAGTTGGTTGTTCAGCCCACGTCCGCCGATCCACTACCGATTGCAGGTGGTCCGTCACAGCCGCCGAAACCTCCCTACTCAGTGGGAACCAGCGCTTCCATTCGGTCCGTTTTTGCAAAGCGCCCAAAGCGCAACGCCAGCGTAGGCAGCACCAGCAGGTTCAACACCGTTGAGGTGACAAGGCCACCGAGAATCACGATTGCCATCGGACCTTCGATTTCGTTGCCAGGCGCGCCGCTGTAAAGCGCCAGCGGGAGCAGTCCCAGCGCGGTGACCAGCGCGGTCATCAGGATGGGTACAAGCCGCTCGGATGCGCCGCGCCTGGCTGCTTCGGCCCCCCACGCCATGCCTTCCTGATTGACCAGATGCTGATAATGGGAAATGAGCATGATGGAGTTGCGCAGCGTAATGCCAAACAGAGTCACAAAACCGATCAAGGAGCCCAGCGACAGATTGCCGCCGGTGACCAGCACCGTCGCAATGCCGCCGACCAATGCAAACGGCAGATTTACGAGCACCAGCAGAAGCGCGCGCGTGCTACGCAACGCCAGGAACAGCAGTAGCACAATACCGATTCCGGCTATTACGGCGTTTACCAGCAAATCACGCTGCGATTGCGCCCGCGCCTGGGCTTCACCGGCAAATACCACATACATACCGTTCGGCAAAACCACTTGCCGATTGATCCGCGTTTGTGCCTCTTGTACAAAATCGCTTACCGCCCTCCCTTTCACATTGGATGCTACCGTCTGCAGGCGTTGGCCGCCCGTGTGCTGGATTTCGTAACGGCCTGTGGATTGATAAATGTCAGCGAGTAGTTTGAGCGGAACAGTCACGCCCTGCAGATTGCGCAAGGGCAGCGATCCCACGTCTGCTGGGTTTTCGCGGCTGGCGGGATTTAATGACACGGACACATCGTAGACCCGATTCTCTTGGTAAATTTGTGCGACTTCGACCCCTTTATAGCCAGCCTCGATCGCCTCCAGCACGTCGACCGGCTCGAACCCGAAGCGCGTCAATTGATCCTGCCGTAACCGGACCACCAGTTGCGGCGTGCCGGGAGGCGATTGCACACTGACGCCGATTGCGCCCGGTATGCGGTTTAACACTTGCGCGATTTCCTGCGCCTTGCCGTCGAGAACGTCGAGATTGTTGCCAAAAACGTTCACGATGACCGGTGCGGTATAGCCGGAAATCGTCTCGTCTATCCGCTCGGTGAGGAAGGTATTCACCGACGTCGTCACGCCGGGGAAAAGTTCCAGCGCACGCTGGATAGCGACCAGGGTTTGCGCCTGCTCGCTTCCCGACATCGGCATGACCAGGTCGACTCCGAATTCGCTGGTGTTGACGCCAACGGGATCCACGACCTCGGCGGCCCGGCCGGCCCGCTGCGCGACAAGACGCACGCCGGGGATAGTGCTCAAGGCCGCGCTGATTTCACGTCCGATCCGCATCGATTCCGCCAGCGAGGTCCCGGGCGCCGCCGCCATGTGAACGATGTAGTGGCCCTCTTTCAGCGCCGGAATAAAGCTGCCGCCAAGAAATGGCAGTGTCGCCACTGCAGCAATGCACAGCGCCGCGATCACCGAGATAACGAGCCCTGACCGATCCTCGATCTGGGACAACAGACTGCCGTAGCGCGCTTTTAATGCTGTGACCAGGCGCGGCTCTTCTGCAGCCAGCGGCTTCTTCGTCAGCAGCAGCACATAAGCCAGTGCAGGCGTAAGCGTCAGCGCGACGCCAAGCGACGCAAGAATGGCCAGGATGTACGCGATGCCCAGCGGGGCGAACAGTTTGCCAGCGACGCCGGACAAGCCAAGTACGGGGATGAATACCAGCGCCACGATGAACGTCGCGAAGACCACCGCGCTGCGCACTTCAATTGACGCGTTGAGCACGACCTGCGCCGCGGATAAAGGGGTTGCGAGCGTTTGATTTGCGCGTAGCCGGCGGAAGATGTTCTCGACATCCACGATGGCGTCGTCTACCACTTCGCCGAGAGCGATGGCCAGGCCGCCGAGCGTCATGGTATTCAGGCTGATGTCAAAATGGCGAAGGACGATCACTGCGCTCAGCAAAGACAACGGAATCGCCGTGGCCGAGATGAATGCCGTTCTGACATTGAGCAGAAACAAGAAAAGAACGACGATGACCAGCACACCGCCCAACAGCAGTGCCGTGCGCAGATGACCGATGGCGGCCGTAATAAAGTTCGCGGGCCGAAAGAGATTGGAGTGAAGAGTGACCTGATTGGCGGTCAACACCGGTTTCAATCCGGCGAGCGCTTTTTCGACGGATTCGGTGACCGACAGCGTATCCGCGCGGTATTGGCTTTCGATGATCAGCATGACGCCAGGTTTGTCGCCGATGGACGCGGCGCCTACGGCAGGGGCCGGCCCGATGACCACCTGGGCAATATCGCCCAGATGGACACCGATCCCGTTCTTGTAGCTCACGATGACTTGCGCCAGTTGCTCGGCGGTTTGGATCTGGCCTTCGGTGTTGAAGACAATGCGCTGGTTGGCGTTTTCGAGGAAGCCGGCGCCGCGCACACCCGTCGAGCGCGTGGCTGCGCTTAGCACGTCCTGCAACGACAATCCGTAACGCACGAGTTTCTGCGGATCGAGCTGAATCTGAAATTGCGGGACGTCGCCGCCAAACACCACCACGTCGGCAACACCCGGAAGACCGAGTAGCTGCGGCCGCAAGGTCCATTCTGCGAGGTTGTACAAAGCTATTGCGGATTGGGTATCGGACGTCAATCCGATGATCAGCGCCACTCCCGTCGATGAGCTGAGTGGGAGCAACGCCGGCGGGCTGACACCGCGCGGCAGCTTTGCCGCGATACCGGCGAGGCGTTCGACAGCCAGTTGCCGGGCCCGGTAGACGTCCATGCTGCTGGCAAACGTCATGGTGACCATGGACAACCCCTGCAGCGATTTGGAACGCAGGGTTTCGAGCCCGGGCGTGCCACCCATCGCGTTCTCGATCGGCTGGGTGACTAACGCTTCGACCTGCTCGGTCGACAAGCCCGGAGCTTCGGTCTGGATGATTGCCAATGGGGGGGCGAATTCCGGAAATACATCCAGCGTCGACCGGTACAGCGTATAAATGCCATAGCCTGCAAGCAGGCACGCCAGACTGATGACGATCCCGCGAAAACGGATTGAGAAACGGACGATGGAGCTCAGCATTGAAGGCTGCTCTGGCCATTTTCAGCACTCAATCGCATTCCGGGTCCTTGCACGCTGAACTTCCGGCCTGAGGTCGCAATTCTTCTGAGAGCAGAAGTTGCGCGCCACTGGTGACTACCCGCTCTCCCGGCTTGAATCCGCGATTCGCAAAAAAACCGCCGTTGATCGGGAATTGCTCGGGGACAGGATAGCGGCCAAAGCGATTCGCGCCCATTTGCACATAGGTCCACGGCTGGCCGCCATACCAGACAATCGCGTTGGCGGGAATAACAACCCCTTGCGTTGTTTGGCTGGAAGTGGGCAGGTAGGCGATGACATTAGTGCCGAGCGCTATCGGTGCCGATGTGCGATAGATAAATGCATTGCCCTGAACTGCCGGATCGCTTTGGACCGAGGGCGAGACCAAATAAGCCGGAAAGCGTTGATTAGTGTTGGACGCCACGTCGATCCTGACGGGGGCAGTCTGGCTGTCGCCAATTGGCACGGTAATGCGTAGCAACACTTCGCGGCGGCTCGAAAGCCGCGCAAACTCGGGTGAAGACGGATCGAGCGCCCAGCGCACCAGGGTTTCCCCGAACTGCTGCAAACCCGCGCTGCGAACGTTCGGCGCGTTGCGAGCGGCGGCTTCCGCCCTCGCCTGATCGGCTCGAAAAGTCGCCTTCGCTGCCTGATAAGCCTTCAGGGATACGTTTTGATTGTCCTCGTACAAAATGCGGTTGCGCTCAGATTCCTGCCCGGATGCGGCGGCCGCCGCCCGCGCCGCTTCCGCATCCGCCATTGCGGTGCCGTAGCGCGCGCGAAAATCGATAAGCGGCTGCAGGTCCAGTGCGGTGCCGTAGGCAGTCGTTTCCGTCCGGTAGTCGGAGGACGGGAGCAGCTCGGTCCGGATGCCGCTTTGCGCCTGGGTGGCCGTATCGAGGGTGACAACGGTCACGCCGTTGACCACCGAAACACGCTGCGGCCCAGCGGCCGGAACGGTGTTGGTCTTCCCCACTCCGGTGTCGAACTTTCCGGAGGCGTATAACCACACCACGACTGCAGCGAGTCCGAGCAACAGGATCGCCGCGATGGCGCGCCTGGCATTGCGTCGTGCGTTCAATCTTTGTTCTCCATTATTCGGGAACGGCGCGGATATCGGTCGCCGATAGCGGCCGCTGCATCGCATCTTCCAGGTGACCGATATCTCGTTGCACCTGCACCCGTGCCTGCTGACGGGCAAGGGCACTGGCATAAAATGCATAGTGCGCGAGGGTCAGCGCGAGCCGGTCTGTCTCACCCGCATGGAAGCTCTTTTGCGCATCACGCCATTGGCGCTCCAGGCTGGCGAGCAAAGACTCGGCGAGATGCAGGTTTTCCAGCGCAGCGTGGTAATTCTGGATCGCCCGGTCAGTCTCATCGATCGCTTGCGCTTGGGCGGCGTTGACGCGAGCGGCCATTTCCTTACGGCGCGCAATGGCTTCTGCGATCGGCCCTTCGTTGCGGTTGAAAATGGGCAGACTGATACCGGAAACCGGCAATAAGAACTTGTGCGCGCCGGCATCAAACGTATAGCCGGGGCCAAGATGAATGTCAGGAACTTGGCGGCTAACTTCGAGTTGCAGCGCCGCTTGGCTC
>DAIQRF010000164.1:0-5715 GCA_036786505.1 Casimicrobiaceae bacterium
AACGAGTATGGACGGTTCATGCCCATGCTGATGACGGCGGCCGGCACCGTCAAGGCGGCGCGGGTGCTGATTCTGGGCGTCGGCGTCGCCGGCCTGCAGGCCATCGCGACCGCGAAGCGGCTCGGCGCGGTCATCGAAGCGTCCGACGTGCGCCCGTCGGTCAAGGACCAGGTCGAGTCTCTGGGCGCCAAATGGCTCGACGTGCCGTACCTCAACGACGAAGAGAAAAAGATCGCCGAGGGCGTCGGTGGCTATGCGCGCCCGATGCCGCCGGAATGGATGGCGCGCCAGGCGAGTGTGATCGCCGAACGCTGCAAGAGCGTGGATATTCTGATCACCACCGCGCTGATCCCGGGACGTCCCGCGCCCAAGCTGATCCGCGCCGATACCGTCGCGGCGATGAAGCCCGGAGCGGTGATCGTCGATCTCGCGGTGGAGCAAGGTGGCAACGTGGAAGGCTCCGAGCTCGATCGCGTCGTCTTGAAAAACGGCGTCAAGATCGTCGGCATCGGCAACATGGCGGCGCTGGTGGCCGCGGATGCGAGCGCGCTTTATGCGCGCAACGTGCTCAACTTTCTTGCGCTTTCGCTGAACGCCAAGACCGGCGATTTCAACGTGCCGCGAGACGACGAGATCATCACCGCGACGCTGGTATGCGAGGGCGGTCAGTTGGCTGCGAAAGCGTAATTCCCGTCGTTCGGGTTTCGGTGGCTTTGTCTCGATTGAAGCGAGTGGGAGAGAATCATGACCGCAGGCGTTGACCCGATCGTCATCAACCTCATTGTGTTCGTGCTGGCGATCTTCGTCGGCTACCACGTGGTCTGGGGCGTGACGCCGGCGTTGCATACGCCGCTGATGTCGCTGACCAATGCGATCTCCAGCATCATCCTGGTCGGCGCGATGCTCGCCGCCGGCGCCGCCGATCTCGACTGGGGTGGCTGGCTCGGCGTGGTCGCGGTGACTCTGGTGTCGATCAACGTGTTCGGCGGCTTCCTGGTGACGCAACGAATGCTCGATATGTTCAAAAAGAAGGAACCCAGGGCCGGCGCGGCCAAGGAGTAAGGGGAGACCATGAGCGCCAATCAACTCGCACTGTGGTATCTCGTCGCGGCGGTGAGTTTCATCCTCGCGCTCAAGGGTCTGTCCGGCCCGCACACCGCGCGCCGGGGCAACCTCTACGGCATGGTCGGCATGACGATCGCCTTGCTGGTCACCCTGGCGCTGGTCTATTCACACAGCAAGAACGTGCTGCCCATCCTTGGCGGGATGGCGGTAGGCGGGACGATCGGCGCGATCGTCGCGCGCCGGGTGCAGATGACCCAGATGCCGGAGCTGGTCGCGGCAATGCACTCGCTGGTCGGCCTGGCCGCGGTGTTCATCGCGATCGCCGCGGTCAACAACCCCGCGGTGATGGGACTGGACGTGCCGATCACCTTCGGACACAAGCTGGAGCTTTTCATCGGCACCTTCATCGGCGCGATCACGTTCTCGGGCTCGGTCATCGCCTTCGGCAAGCTGTCGGGGCGGATCCGCAGCGCGCCGGTGACATTCAAGGGCCAGCATTTCGTGAATCTCGCGATCGGCTTGGCGATGATCGCTTTCGGCATCTGGTTCTGCATCGCGCCGCCTACCGTGCACTGGATGCCGTTCATCGTCATGACCGCGCTCGCGTTCCTGCTCGGCTTCCTGCTCATCATTCCCATCGGCGGCGCCGACATGCCGGTCGTCATCTCCATGTTGAACAGTTACTCGGGATGGGCTGCGGCAGGCATCGGCTTCTCGCTCGACAACCCGATGCTGATCATCGCCGGGTCGCTGGTCGGCTCTTCAGGCGCGATTCTGTCGTACATCATGTGCAGAGCGATGAACCGCTCGTTCTTCAGCGTGATTCTGGGCGGCTTCGGCGGCGAGACCAGCGAGGCCGCCGCCGACGGGGAGAAGAAGCCGGTCAAGAGCGGCAGCGCCGACGACGCTGCTTTTCTCTTATCCAACGCGGACACGGTGATCATCGTCCCCGGCTACGGCCTCGCGGTGGCGCGCGCGCAGCATGCGGTGAAGGAGCTCGCGGCGAAACTGACTGCCAAGGGAGTCACCGTCAAATACGCGATCCATCCGGTCGCCGGCCGGATGCCCGGACACATGAACGTGCTTCTGGCCGAGGCCGAGGTCCCGTATGACCAGGTGTTCGAAATGGAAGACATCAACAGCGAGTTCGCGCAAGCCGACGTGGCGCTGATCCTCGGCGCCAACGATGTCGTCAATCCGCTTGCTGAGCAGAAGGGCAGCGCGATCTACGGCATGCCGATCATCGAGGCGTACAAGGCGAAGACCGTCATCGTCAACAAGCGCTCGATGGCGTCCGGGTACGCCGGGCTCGATAATCCGCTGTTCTACATGGACAAGACGATGATGGTGTTCGGCGACGCGAAGAAGGTTGTCGAGGATCTGGTCAAGGCGGTTGACTGACGCAGGTAACGCACGTGTTCCGAGCGATTCGCCGCGCCACGGGCAAGGCGGGCAATATCCGGCGGTACGCTGCCGCTGCTGGATTGCCCTGCATTGCCAAACGGTTTCTCGCGGCGCCTGGTCCAACGCAAATAGCGATCTTGCGGCGATGACTGGAATTACACGCAAGCCCGCATTCTGGATCGCATTCGCCGTGATCTCCGCGTTGTCGGCGGCGTTTGCGTGGCGCTTTTTTCCGCAGGCGCTGCCGCTGATCAAGCTCGACGTCAAGATGACGCGCGATGACGCGCTCGATCGCGCCAGCGCGCTTGCCGGCAAGCTCGATCTTGCGCCGGTCGATGCGCGGCGTGCGGCGTTGTTCAACCATGACGGCGCGACCCAGAACTTCGTCGAGCTCGATGCGGGCGGCAAGCCCAGGTTTGCCGAGCTGCTGGCGGGAAACGTCTACGCGCCGTATTGGTGGGAAGTGCGCTTGTTCAAGCCGAACGAGACCGCCGAGGCGCGCGTGCGCTTCAGGCCCGACGGCTCACCGTATGGATTTCAGTTGAAGGTGCCCGAAGCCGAGCGTGGCGCGGCGCTCGACGCGAGCGCGGCACGCGCCATCGCCGAGGCTCGCGCTGGCGAAGACTGGGCGATCGACTTCGCGCCCTACAAGCTGCTCGAGCACTCTGACGTGCGGCGCTCCGGCGGCCGCGTCGATCACGCATTCGTCTACCAGCGTGAGCACGAAACGCTTGGCGACGGCCGGTTCCGGCTGCGGCTCGGCGTTGCCGGCGACCGCCTCGCCGAAGTCGCGCACTACGTCTACGTTCCGGAAGCGTTCAAGCTCCGTTTCCAGGAAATGCGCTCCGACAACGAGACGATCGCCAGAGTGGCATCGCTTGCCGCCGCCGCGCTGTACGGAATCGGGGGTTGCATCGTCGGCACGTTGTGGCTCTTACGCCGGCGCGCGCTGTTGTGGAAGCGCGCGCTCGTTGCCGGCGCGATCGTCGCCGGCATCAATGCCTTGGCGCTGCTCGCCAACGCGCCGCAGGCCTGGTTTTCCTACGATACAGCGCAGCCGGTTTGGGTTTTCTGGGGGACGCAAGTCGGCCTCGCCCTGCTGGTGTTGCTTGTCGGCTCGCTCGGCCTGGCGCTGGTGTTCATGGCTGCCGAGGGGCTGTCGCGCCGCGCGTTCCCCGACCATCCACAGCTTTGGCGCATCTGGTCGCGCGGGGCCGCGCCGACGCCGTCGATCCTTGGCCGCACCCTGGGCGGCTACCTCTTTGTCCCGATCGAGCTGGCGCTGATCGCGGCATTTTATTTCGTGACCAACCGCTACTTTGGGTGGTGGCAGCCTTCGGAGTCGCTTACCGATCCCAACATTCTCGGCAGCGCGTTGCCGGCGCTCGCGCCCATAGGCATGGCATTGCAGGCGGGATTCATGGAGGAATGCCTTTTTCGCGCGGTGCCCTTGTCGATCGCCGCACTGATCGGCCATCGTTTCGGGCATCGCCGCCTGCTGATCGGATTGGCGCTCGTGCTGCAGGCGGTCATCTTCGGCGCCGCACACGCCAACTACCCCGGCTTTCCGGCGTACTCGCGACTGGTCGAGTTGGTGATTCCGGCATTCATCTGGGGGCTCATCTTTTTGCGCTTCGGTTTGCTGACTACGGTGATCCTTCACGCCGTCTTCGACCTTGTCCTGATGTCGATACCGGTCTTCCTCGTCGAAGGCTCCGGCAGCGGATTGAATCAGGCGCTTGTTGTCGCCGCGGGACTGGTGCCTTTCGCGATCGTCCTTTTGCACCGGGTGCGCGCAGGGCGGTGGCTGGAGCTGCCGGCGATATTGCGCAACGGAGCATGGCAAAGCGGCGCGGCGGTGGCCGACGCCGTCGCCGCACGTATCCGCGCTCAGGCGGGGCGTTGGACCACTCTCGTACAGCGCGCACTGCCGCTGCTTGGCGTTGCGGGATTGTTGGCGATAGCGTTCGGTGCTGATTTCCACAGCGACGCGCCGCCGTTGCAAATCGACCGGGCTAAGGCGGAAGCGGCCGCCGATGCCGCGCTTAAGGATCGCGGGATCACGCTTGGGCCCGAATGGAAGCAGGCCGCCGCCACGCGGCTCGCGTCGGAAGACGCCGCCTGGCTCTGGCACAAGTTCGTGTGGCGCGAAGGCGGGCACGAAGCGTACGCGCATTTGATCGGGAGCTGGCTTGCGCCGCCGCTGTGGGAAGTGCGCTACGCGCGCTTCGATGGCGGAGACGTCGTCGATCGCTCCGAGGAATGGCGCGTCACCGTTTCGGGAGACGGCGCGGTACGGCAGGTGCGACATCAGTTGCCGGAGCGACGGCCGGGAGCGAAGCTGTCGCGCGATGAGGCTCGGGTCATCGCGCGGAAGGAAATCGGTCAACGCTTTGGGCTCGATCCGGCGGCGCTGCGCGAAGTCTCGGTCAAGGACGATCCGCAGCCGGCGCGCAACGACTGGAAATTCACATTTGCCGATCCGCGCGTCGACGCAGGGGTGGGCGGAGAGGCGCGGGTCGGTGTCGATATCGCCGGCGACGAAGTCGTGAGCTCGGGCCGCTACGTCTTCGTTCCCGAAGCGTGGCAGCGCGCCGAAACGGATCGCGCGGGACGACTCGGGGTCGCCAAGAACGTGGTCACGATGGCGATCGTCATCGTGATCATTGCCGCGCTGATCGCGTCCATCGTCGCCTGGAGCCGCGGGCGTTTCGACCGGCGCGCGTTCTGGATCGCGGCCACGCTCATGCTGTTGGCGGCAGCGGTCAATACCGTCAACCAGTGGCCACTGCTTGGCATGCGGCTGTCGACCACCGAGCCGGTGACGACGCAGGTGAGCCTGTATCTGGCGGGCACCCTGCTGAGAACGGTGCTCTTCGCGCTGCTCGGCGGCCTTCTTGCCGGCGTCGCGTCATTCGCGGCGCGCGCGCACGTCGAACCCGGATTGACGCAAAAGACGCTTTGGATTCGCGGCGCCGGCGCCGCATTGTTCGTACTGGGTATCGAGGCGCTGCTGGGCCGTCTTTCGCCGAACGCGGCGCCGAGCTGGCCGTCGTACAAGGTCGAGGAGCTGTGGGTGCCCTGGCTCGGACGCATCTCCGGAACGCTGGCCTCGGGCTTGATGGTGATGACGGTCACGGTGATCATGCTTTACTGGCTGGACCGCCTGACCGCGGGCTGGACCCGCCGGCGCGCGCTCGGTGTCGCCGTGATGGTGCTCGCTGAGGCCGCCGTGGCCACGGCCAA
>DAIQRF010000165.1:0-5699 GCA_036786505.1 Casimicrobiaceae bacterium
CAATGATGATGCGGCTTTTCGCCGATCATTATCTTTCCAGGGTGGCGAGTCTGGCTTCGCCCGGAGTCGACGACCTACGCTGGACGCGGCCAGTCCGTCCCGGTGACACGCTCAACATTCGCGTCACCGTCCTCGAGGCGAATGTCTCGCGCTCCAAGCCCGACCGCGGCGTGGTGCGCACGCTGATTGAAGTGTTGAATCAGAGCGGTGATCTGGTGATGAGCTGCAAGGCAATCAATTTACTGCAGCGTCGACACAGCGCAGTAGCGCTATGACGTCTTCACGTTGTAACGTCAAAGCGCTATGATCTCTTGCCATGGATACACCCAAACGCGTTACTGTCTATTTTGATGTCGCGGTCCACCAAGCCCTTCGTCTTAAGGCCGCCACGACCGACCGTTCTATCTCGGACATGGTCAACGAAGCGGTTCGCGCAGCGTTGGCCGAAGATGCTGAAGACCTGGCCGCCTTTGACGAGCGCAAGGGCGAACGAAGTGTGTCATTTGAGTCTTTCGTTCGCAGCCTAAGGCAACGTGGCCGGATATAGATTTCTCATCAAGCTGTCCGCTGCGAAGGAAATTGACGCTATCGGAGCAAAGAAAGATCGTCAGCGCGTTGTCGCGCGGATCCTCGCCCTTGCCAACGAGCCACGACCGGTCGGCTGCGAGAAGCTCGCGGGCGCCGAAGGGCGTTTTCGCGTTCGGCAAGGTCAATACCGCATCGTCTACGCGATCAGCGATGCCTCATGCACAGTTGAAGTCGTTAAGGTTGGCCACCGCCGCGAGGTCTATCGCGGCGCCCGCTTGACTCTACATCGGATAAAAACTTGAGACCGATTGTGTGGTATCTCGAGCGGACCGACCGTGGTTGAGTTCGGTAATCCGTGGTGCGGATATGGTCGCGCTGTTCAACCACTGCGGGCCTCCGCCTTCGCCGATCATCCGCGCATACGCCACACCAAGATCGCCGACGGCAGCGGCCATCCGCTGGGGCGCTCGTTCGGTTGAAGAATCGAGAGGGAGTCAAGCGCTGCAATAAACCTTGGCCAAGGGAAGGGTTTCCAAATCAAATTCCGACGGCGTAAGTCCCCGATCAGGCGCTGGCGCCTTCCTGACAGACGCCATCCTACAACGAATTCAGACTCGCGCTGATTGTGTCCCCGCGACGACTGCAGTATGGTCTGTGGCAATCGCGTTGCCGCCTGGCGAGTCATGGAATCGTTCGAACGCTCTGCAACTTCCGTTGCGCCTTACAGACTGCCTGCGCGGCATCCTTTCGCTGGCGCTGGCGACCGTTATTCCCGGCCCGGCAATGCTCACGTCGGTTCCCGAGAGACCTCGATTCCAACCACGTTCCCGACGGGCAACGCTTCGGACGTCAAGCGAAGACAGGAAGCGCTGCTGGTAGCTTATCTGATCGGCCGACGGGCTCGCTGACCTTCTGCCTCACTCGCAGCGATTCTAGATAGCGCGCGGCTGCTCTCGATGACCACCGACGATGTTCCACTGCGGAGCAGGCGACGCCGTGCGCTTTGTCCGTGTCGGCACGCTCGATGAGCCAGATCGGCTTCCGCCGGACATTCATATATTCACCTCGTCGAAGCAACCCTGGGTGGTGCTCCCACCCGATATACCTGCGGTGGAGGAGTATTACGAACGCGCTGCCTACTGGCCGAAGGAAAATCTCGAGCGCCGCAGTGCCTTTCAGTCGGCAAAAGTCCGCGAATAGCTTCGCTCGCCCTTTGGTCTTGGCTCTTATTCTCGGAGGCCGAATGCAAAACGACGAGCAGGCGATCAGACAGTTTGTAGCGACCTGGCTTGACGCCGATCAAGCGTGCAGGCAACACGCTCTCCATCCTGCGAAGGCAACACTTGACGCGAATCGCGAAATGCGTCGCGAACCAGCTCGTCGCGCCGTCGATCTCGCGGCTTGACTCCATTCGCGCAGAATCACTGCGTCCATGAAACCGTTTCTGATTCTTGTCCTTCGCATGACGCTATAATTGCGCTCCGACTGCCCCCAACACACCATGCCTTCCTCCTTGCTGCCCGATAGTGTCGACGCCGTCGTCGCGCTGCTCGAGCGTTTCAACTACTTCGCGGACCGGCGGCTCGCCACCAGCGTGTTTCTGGCGCTCAAGATGCGACGGCCGCTTTTCCTCGAAGGCGAGGCGGGCGTCGGCAAGACCGAGATCGCCAAGGTGCTTGCCAGCGCGCTTTCGCGTTCGCTGGTGCGCCTGCAGTGCTACGAAGGCCTCGACACCGCGTCGGCGGTGTACGAGTGGAATTATCCGCGGCAGATGATCGAGATCCGGCTGACCGAAGCGCAGGGCAAGGTCGATCGCGAGGCGCTGGTCACCAATATTTTCAGTGAGCGGTTTTTGATCCGCAGGCCGATCCTGCAGGCGCTTCAGCCGGAGGACGGCGTCGCCCCGGTGCTGCTGATCGACGAGCTCGACCGGACCGACGAACCATTCGAGGCGTATCTGCTCGAGGTGCTGGCCGAATATCAGGTGACTATTCCCGAGCTGGGCGCGATCAAGGCCGCGTCGCCACCGATCGTCATCATCACCTCCAACCGGACGCGCGAGATCCATGATGCGATCAAGCGGCGTTGCCTGTATCACTGGGTCGATTTTCCCAATGCCGCGCGCGAGCTGGCGATCGTGCGCCGCAAGGTCCCGGGTGCGGACGCGCGCCTTTCGCGCGAGGTCGTGGCTTTTACGCAGAGGCTGCGCGCGATGGACCTGTTCAAGTCGCCGGGGATCGCCGAAACGCTGGACTGGGCCGAGGCCTTGGTGGCGCTCGACCGCATGAGCCTCGACCCGGAGTCGGTGGCCGACACGCTTGGCGCGTTGCTCAAGTACCAGGACGATATCGGCGCCATCACGCCGCAAATCGCCGCGCAACTCGTTGCCGAGGCACACACCGAGGCAGACAAGGCGGTCGAGGCGCGCGTTTGACATGGCCGAACGACACCTCTTCGCGCGCGCGCGCCTGGCCGAGAATATCCTGCATTTCGCGCGGGTGCTGCGCAAGGCAGGATTGCCGGTCGGTCCGGCCAAGGTGATCGCGGCGCTGGAAGCGGTCGAGGCCGTCGGTGTCGACAACCGGGAGGACTTTCGCGCCGCGCTCGAGTCGGTGCTGATCGAGCGTCACGAGCAGCAGGTGTTGTTCGATCAGGCATTCGAGCTTTTCTGGCGCAACCCGCAACTGCTCGAGCGCATGCTGCAATTGCTGCTGCCGAAAATCTACGGTCGCGTTCCGCCCGCGGAGGCTGAAGCGCCGCTGCCGTCACGTCTCGCCGAAGCGATGGCGCCTGCGCCGCGCAGGCCATCGATCGAGGCACAGGAACAGGAGATCGATCTCGACGCGACACTGACCTTTTCGTCGCGCGAAGTGCTGCAGGCCAAGGACTTCGAGACCATGACCGTGGCCGAGTTGGCGCAGGTCAAGCGGATGATCGCTCGCCTGCGCCTGCCGCTGCCGGAATTGCCGACGCGGCGCACCCGGCCGGCGAACCGCGGAACCGAGGTCGACCTTCGCGCGACGCTGCGTGCGATGGCCTCCGCGCGCGGCGCGGTCGTTCCGCTCGCCTGGCGGCGCCGCCAGTCCCGCCACCCGCCCTTGGTCGTGCTGTGCGATATCTCGGGTTCGATGGACCGCTACGCACGCATGCTGCTGTTCTTTCTCCACGCCATCACCAACGACCGCGACCGCGTGCACACGCTTTTGTTTGGCACGCGGCTCACCAATATCACCCGCCACTTGAGGCAACGCGATGTCGATGTGGCAATCGCCCGCGTCAGCGCCGCCGTGTCGGATTGGGCGGGCGGTACCCGCATCGGTGCCTGTCTGGCCGAGTTCAACCGCCGCTGGTCGCGCCGCCTGCTCGGGCAGGGCGCGATCGTGCTGCTGATCACCGATGGTCTCGACAGCGATGTCGGCGATGGCCTTTCGCTTGAAATGGAGCGCCTGGGCAAGTCCTGCCGGCGCCTGATCTGGCTCAATCCGCTGCTTCGCTACGAACATTTCGAGGCGCGGCCGGCGGGCATCCGGGCGATGCTGCCGTACGTCGACGAATTTCTGCCGGTGCACAATCTCGACAGCCTGACACAGCTCACCGCTGCATTTTCGCGCCACGCTACACGCGGCCGCGTGATGAGCGCTCAACGCTTCGCGGCATGAGAGAACGACTGCGGACGACGACATGGAAATGAACGGCAGCCGGACGGTACCGGCCGACATCGAGACGACCTGGCGTGCACTCAACGATCCGGAGGTGCTCAAGGCGTGCATTGCCGGATGCGAGTCGGTCGAGCGCGTGTCGGACCATGAATATCGATTGGCGATGACCGCGCGAGTCGGGCCGGTCAGCGCCCGCTTTGCAGGCCGCATCGTCATGGCCGATATCGTCGCGCCCACGGCGTACACCCTGAGCTTCGAGGGGCAGGGCGGAGCGGCGGGATTTGCCAAGGGCGAAGCGCGCGTTACGCTCGGCGCCAACAACCCGGGGACGCGCATCGATTATCAAGTCAAGGCACAGGTCGGGGGCAAGCTGGCGCAGATCGGATCCCGCCTCATCGACGGCGCGGCCGCCAAAGTCGCCGACGATTTTTTTGCCCGCTTTGTCGAACGGCTTGGGGGACCGCCGCCGGCTGCGGCTGGCGACGCCGTTCCAGCGCCCACCGATAGCCGGGTACGCGCCGCGCTGCGCACGATGTCGGTGCGACTCACGTTGGCTGCAATCATCATTGCCGTGATGGCGATCTACTGGCTGACGCGACCGGCGTAGAATCACCTCTTTGCCAATGCTCGTTTCAGGTTTCTGACATGGACGGCGTCGATCTCGAAGTGCTGCGCAAAAGTGCGCAGTGGCTGGACTCGGGCAAGCGGGTGCTCCTGGTCACGGTGGTCAAGACCTGGGGCAGTTCGCCGCGGCCGCCGGGCGCGATGCTCGCGGTGCGCGAAGACGGGGTCGTCGTCGGATCCGTTTCCGGCGGCTGCATCGAGGACGACATCGTCGAACGCTCACGACGCGAAGGTGCCTTTGTCACCCGACCGCAGGCGGTGACCTACGGCGTCTCGGCGGAAGATGCGCGCAAGTTCGGCCTGCCATGCGGCGGAACGATTCAGCTGGTGCTCGAGCCGCTGACGCCGGAGAGCCGCATCGGCGAGCTCCTCGACTCGATCGAGCAAGGCAAGCTGGTGGCGCGTAAGCTCGATCTCGATGCGGCCGTAGTGTCGCTTGCGCCGGCGGATGCCGCCGACGGGCTCGCGTTCGACGGCCAGACGCTGACCACCGTGCATGGGCCGCGTTATCGCATGCTGGTCATCGGCGCCGGGCAGCTCTCGAAATATCTCGCTCAGATCGCCGTCGGTCTCGATTATCAGGTGACGGTCTGCGATCCGCGCGAGGAATACACCGAGACCTGGGACGTCGCGGGAATCACGCTGGTGAAGACGATGCCCGACGATACCGTAATCGCGATGACTCTCGACGAGCGCTGCGCGGTGGTCGCGCTGACTCACGATCCGAAACTCGACGACATGGCGTTGATGGAAGCGCTCAAGTCGCCGGCGTTTTATGTCGGAGCACTCGGCTCGCGTGCCAACAACGCCAAGCGCCGCGAGCGTCTGCGCGAGTTAGATCTATCGCCGGAAGAGATCGCTCGCCTTCACGGCCCCATAGGCTTGTAC
>DAIQRF010000166.1:0-5693 GCA_036786505.1 Casimicrobiaceae bacterium
TCCCCGCTGAAGCCTGCCCTCGAATGCTTGAATCGGGGGCGGGGATGACGCGAGTCGTGCGGCAGTTGTCACCCATTTCGGTGATTTTCAGTGGGGTGCTGCCGCTGGCTCGTGCTACACAGGCGCTTCGACTTGCGCCGCGTAGGTGAACGCGTCGGCGAAGAATTCCTCGGGAGGCAAGGCGCGCTCGGCGATGAATTCACGGCGCGCGATGTCGATCATGCCGGGGCCGCCGCAGGTGTAGACCTGATATCCGGAGAGATCGGTGAAATCGGTCATCACCGCCTTGTGCACGAAGCCCGTGCGTCCGGGCCAATGATCCTCGGGTAGCGGGTCGGACAGCACCGGAATGAAGGTGAAGTTGCTGTGCTGACGCTGCCATTCACCGGGCAGGTGCGGCCGGTAGAGGTCCTTGAGCGAACGCACGCCCCAGTAGAGCACCATCTGCCGCTCGACCTGGTGATTGAAAGCGTGCTCGATGACGGCCTTGATCGGCGCGAAACCGGTGCCGCCGGCGACGAAGATGGTCGGCTTGTCGGAATCGACGCGCAGATGGAACGCGCCGAACGGGCCCTCGAAGCGAAGGATTTCGCGTCCCTTGTACTGATTGAACAATTGATCGCTGAAGACACCGCCCGGGACGTGGCGGATGTGCAGCTCGAGCAGCGCGTCGTCCTCCGGCGCGTTGGCCAGCGAAAAGCTTCGCCGCCGTCCGTCCTTGAGCAGGAAGTCGATGTATTGTCCGGCAAGGTATTGCAGTCGCTCGTTCGCCGGAAGCTTGAGCGTTACGATGGCGACATCGGGCGCGGCCTTGTCGATTTTTTCGATGCGGCAAGGCAGCTTGCGAATTTGAATATCGCCGGCGCGGCGAACCTCGCGCACTTCGAGCACGAGATCGGTCAGCGGTTTTGCGACGCACAGCAGCGCGAGTCCTTCGCTTTTATCGGCCTCGGACAGCGTTGCCGGCTGGTGCGCGCCGTAGTCGACTCTTCCGCTGATGATGCGGCTCTTGCAGGTGCCGCAGGCGCCGTTGCGGCAGCCGTACGGGATCATCAGATCGGCGCGCATGGCCGCGGCGAGCACCGTCTCGCCGTCGTCGGCGGCGAACGAGTGATCGCTGGGTTTTATGGTAATCTGGTGCGGCATGCAATCAGGCCAATGCGAGGCCTATGCGCGGGCCTTCGCGCCGCAAAATGACGCCCTCACCCCTTCCCCCTCTTCCGGAGGGCGAGGGGAAATGGATTCCGGCGCTTCGCGCCGCACGGTGGTTGGAAGGTGTGATCAGGGTTTTGCTAATAGGTTGCGGCGACGTCGCTATTCGAACCGCCGATCTTCTGCGCGCCAACGTGCGGCTGTATGGTCTCACGCGCAGGCCGGAGGACGTTCCGAAGTTGCGAAATCACGGCATCACGCCGATCGCGGGCGACCTCGATCAATTGCGCAGTCTCGGCAGGCTGCGTCTGGCGCCCTTCGCGGTGCTGCACTTTGCGCCGCCGCCCAGCGACGGCCGCGATGATCCGCGCACCGCACGGCTGATCGCCGCGCTGACAAAAGCGCGGATTATACCGCAGCGCTTCGTCTACATCAGCACCAGCGGCGTGTATGGCGATTGCGCCGGCACTCAGGTCAGCGAGTCGCGGCCGCGTAACGCGCAAACGCCGCGTGCGCATCGCCGCGTCGCGGCCGAAAACCGCCTTCGGCGCTGGGCCACGCGGTATGGCGTAAGACTGTCGATCCTGCGCGCGCCGGGAATCTATACCGAAACCCGCCTGCCGCTCGATCGGCTGAAGCAGGGAACACCGGTGCTTCGCGCCGAGGACGACGTGTTTACCAATCACATCCATGCCGACGATCTTGCGCGTGCCGCCGTTGCCGCGGTATTTCGCGGCCTGCCGAACCGCGCCTACAACGTGACCGACGATGCGGATTTGCAGATGGGCGGCTGGTTCGACGCCGTCGCCGACGCCTATCATCTGCCGAGGCCGCCTCGGGTGTCGTGGGACGAAGCGGAGACCCGCATTGCGCCCATGCTGCTTTCGTTCATGAGCGAATCGCGGCGGCTTGCCAATCAGCGGATGAAACGCGAGTTGCGCGTGCGCCTGAAATACCCGACGCCGCAAACGCTGTTCGCGGAAGTTGCGCCGAGGGCGTTGAAGAAGCAGCTCGCGCTTCCATTGGAAGCGGCGCCGTGAACGACAACGCCGCACAACCTGCCGAGGCGCGATCGCGCTGGCAGAAGGTCGCCGCGCGAATCGACGCCTACGAGCGGCTGATCCGGCTCGACAAGCCGATCGGCACGCTGCTGCTCCTGTGGCCGACGCTCAGCGCGCTCTGGCTGGCGTCGTTCGGAACGCCCTCGTGGGTGGTGGTCGGAATTTTCGTGCTTGGCACGGTGCTGATGCGCTCGGCCGGCTGCGCGATAAACGATTACGCCGACCGCGAATTCGACGCTCACGTGCAACGTACCGCCAACCGTCCGCTGCCACGCGAGGAAATCGAACCGTGGGAAGCGTTGGTCCTGGCCGCGGCGCTGGCGTTTTTTGCGTTGCTGCTGATCCTGCCGTTGAATCGCGCGACGCTGATGCTGTCGGTGCCGGCACTGGCCATCGCCATCGCCTATCCATTCTTCAAGCGTTTTTTTATGCTGCCGCAAGCGTTCCTCGGCATCGCTTTTTCGTTCGGTATCCCGATGGCGTTCGCCTCGGCCGGCGACGGCGTTTCCTTGCTCGGCTGGTGGATGTTCGGCATCAACCTGTTCTGGGTCATGGCCTACGATACCGAGTACGCGATGGTCGACCGGCGCGACGATGTCAGGTTGGGGCTCAAGACTTCGGCGATCGCTTTCGGCAGACTGGACGTGGCCGTGGTCATGGTTTGCTACGCGATTTATCTCGCCGGCATGGCGTGGATCGGGACGCAGCGGCGCCTGGGACCGATCTACAACTCGGGTCTGATCATCGCTGCGCTGCTGGCGCTGTGGCACTTCTGGCTCATACGCGATCGCGATCCGGCGCGCTGCTTCCGCGCGTTCCTCGGTAATCACTGGTTAGGCTTCGCCGTGTTCGCCGGGATCGTGATCGACTACGCGGTGCGCCTCAAGCGATGGCCGCTTTGGCCGCAATAAGGATCGCCATGAAGTTCGCCTGACCGGCGCGATCATCTCGATGGACGGCGGCGCCAGCGCGGTGATCCAGCAACGACGAAAGCGCGCCAGCGATGGACTATCGGCGGGCGATCCGCCGGCGTTTCAATGCACGCAGGCTCAGCAGCGCGAGCATTCCGGCCAGCGTCGCGAGAGCCGCGTCGTCAAGCGCCGGGACCGGCGTTGGGGCGCCGGGCACCGCCGCAAGCAGATTCAGAATCACCCCCGTCGTGCAATCGAATTGCAGCGCGCTGACAAAGCTCGTCCTGCCGGAGAGTCCGTGGCCGGTAAATGTGGTGACGGTAAGGGTGATCGGCGTATTCGGCGGCAAGCCGCCGCCGAAACCCAGAATATGGAACGTCGAATAGACGCCTCTGAAGGGTCCGATGTTGGTGCCTGTCTCGTCAGTGAACTCTTCGATGGTGCCGATCCCGGGCACCGCGAGCCTGACATCCGCCGACGCCTGCGAATCGACGTTGATGAACGTGTTGAGATCGAAGGTCGCGCCGCCGCAGGTGCCCGCGAGCTTGGTTTGCTGACCCAGGATCTCGATCGATGGCAGCACCGCAGAAGTCGGCACCGGGGCGGACGCCGTAGCGCCGGTGCCGGCCGTACCCGCCGCAGCGGACATGACGGCACTTGCCCAGAGCAAGGCGAACAGGCCGAACAGGACTCTCATCGCGAGCGTGAAAATGATTCGGGTCAAGCGGTATCCTTGGCGACGCGGGCCTCCGAAGAGGCCCACGGGAATCAGCATAGCGGCGGGATCGGTTCCGGTCCAGCGCGTCTTGCCGCGAAAGAGGTCTTCAGTTGGGTTGTGGCGCGAATGCGACGCGCGAAGTGTCGCCTGCCCCCGACAGTTCAGCGAATTTTGCAGGGTTCCCGCACAAAACGACGGTACCCAGCCGGTCAGCGCAGAAGCGGCCCACAGCATGACGACCCGGTCGTGATAAGCGCAGTCCGCCGTTTGCTAAGATAGGCGAGAATGCCCGCGCGCGCTGCAACGCAAGCGCTGTTGACGGTGCGAGAGTCGGTATGAACCGAGGCCGTTGCCATGAAATACGCTGACCTTCGCGACTTCCTCGCCCAGCTCGAACGCCGCGGTCTGCTCAAGCGCATCGGCGCGGAAGTCGACCCCCATCTCGAGATGACCGAGATTTGCGCTCGCGTTCTCGCCGCGAGCGGGCCGGCCCTGCTGTTCGAGAAGCCCAAGGCGCACTCGATACCCGTGCTCGCGAATCTGTTCGGAACGCCGCAGCGTGTCGCGCTCGCCATGGGAGAAGAATCGGTCGACGCTTTGCGCGATGTCGGCAAGCTCCTCGCCGCATTGAAGGAGCCGGAACCACCCAAGGGATTTAAGGAGGCGTGGCAGAACACGCGTCCGCTGGTGATGCAGCTCATGAACATGGCGCCGAAAGAGTGCTCGTCGGCGCCGTGTCAGGCGGTCGTCTGGGAGGATGTGGACGTCGACCTGGCGCGGCTGCCGGTGCAGACCTGCTGGCCGGGCGACGTCGCGCCATTAATCACCTGGGGCCTCACGGTGACGCGTGGTCCGCTCAAATCGCGCCAGAACCTCGGAATCTACCGGCAGCAGGTGATCGCGCGCAACAAGGTCATCATGCGCTGGCTGGCGCATCGCGGTGGCGCGCTCGATTTTCGCGATCACGCGCTTGCCGCTCGCGGCACGCCGTTTCCGATCGCCGTCGCGCTGGGCGCGGATCCGGCTACCATGCTAGGCGCGGTGACGCCGGTTCCGGACACGCTGTCGGAATACCAGTTCGCGGGTTTGTTGCGCGGCGCGCGCACCGAGATCGTCAAGTGCATGGCGCACGAGCTGCAAGTCCCGGCGTCCGCCGAGATCGTGCTCGAGGGTTTCATTCAACCCGATGAAACCGATCCGAGCGGCTACGAGAGCGCGCTCGAGGGGCCGTTCGGCGACCACACCGGTTACTACAACGAAGTCGAGCGCTTCCCGGTGCTCACCATCGAGCGCATCACCATGCGTCGTGATCCCATTTACCACTCCACCTACACCGGCAAGCCTCCCGATGAGCCGGCAGTCCTCGGCGTGGCGCTCAACGAAGTGTTCGTGCCTATTTTGCAAAAACAGTTTCCGGAAATCGCCGACTTCTACCTCCCGCCGGAGGGTTGCTCGTATCGCCTCGCCGTGGTGAGCATGAAAAAGCAGTATCCCGGCCACGCCAAACGCGTGATGTTCGGCGTGTGGAGCTTTTTGCGTCAGTTCATGTACACCAAGTTCATCATCGTGACCGACGACGACATCGACGTCCGGAACTGGAAGGAAGTGATCTGGGCGATGACCACGCGCGTCGATCCGGCGCGCGATACCTTGATCGTCGAGAATACGCCGATCGACTACCTGGACTTTGCCTCGCCGGTTGCGGGGCTGGGCGGCAAGATGGGCATCGACGCGACTCACAAGTGGAGCGGCGAAACGACGCGTGTATGGGGTCGTCCGATCGCCATGGACGATGTTGTCAAGCGGCGCGTCGACGCGTTGTGGAAAGAGCTCGGGCTGGGATAGCGTTCG
>DAIQRF010000167.1:0-5654 GCA_036786505.1 Casimicrobiaceae bacterium
TCCATAAGCAGCCCGGAAAAGCCCGCCACCTGGACATTGCGATGTTCCGCGAGGACTTCGCGAGCCATGGCGATGCGTTCGCTGGACGCGAACATCGGCCGTTTGCTTTCGCTCTCGGCGACGCCGACCACCACGCGCTCGAACAGTTTCGCCGCTCGCCGCACCAGATCCTCATGGCCTCGGGTGAAGGGATCGAACGTTCCGGGATAGACGACGGTGAGCATCGGTTGAGACTAAGCGGACCGCGCTTCATCGGCGCGGCGCAGCAAATGATAGTGTACCTGTCCCGCCCTGTCGCCTCGCCAAACCTCCAAGCCGCGCGGCGCGTCGATGGCCGCGGGCGCTTCAACGTACAGCATTCCCGACGGCGCGAGCCGCTCCGCGGCGGCCGGGAGCAGCGCGTCCCAGTCAGCGTTGCCAAACGGCGGGTCGAGAAAGATCACATCGAACGGCCGCTTCTCACGCGCAAGGAAAGACCGCGCGTCTGAACAATGCGCCTCGAGTGCCGTCGCGCCGAGCGTTGCTCCGGTGGCAACCAGCCTGCGCACGATCCCGGGGTGACGGTCGACGGCGACGCCGAGCGTAGCGCCCCGCGACAATGCTTCGAACGTCAGCGCACCGCTGCCGGCAAACAGGTCCAGCGTCTTCGATCCCGCAAGGTCCTGACCCAGCCAGTTGAACAGCGTCTCGCGAACCCGATCCGGCGTCGGCCTGAGGCCGGGAACGGAAGAGAAGCCTATGCGGCGCCCGCGCCAGCGCCCGCCGATGATGCGAAGCTGATTGGCCTGACCATTGGCCTGACGATTGGCCTGAGACAAGCTGCGGGGAGACATGCCGGGCGGAAAGGTAGAATTATAGCTTTCACCTCGCGACCTCATGTTCGATCTGTTCAAACGCGCTGCCGAACCCGATCGCCGCCCCTGGGGCGAGCGCTTGAAAGCGGGCTTGGGGCTTTCGCGCGAGCGTCTCACCCGTCCGCTCAACGCAATGCTCGGGCGCAGGACGCTTTCGGCCGAGACCCTTGAAGAGCTCGAAACCGCGCTTCTCGAAGCCGATGTCGGCGTTCCCGCGACGGCACATCTGCTTGCCCAGCTCGCCGCCCGCGCCAAGCGCGCCGATATCGATACCGACGGGCGCACCTTGCTCAAGGCCGTGCTCACCGAGCTGCTTGCGCCGCTCGAGCAACCGCTGATCGTCGGACCCGAGCGGCCCTTCGTGGTGATGATCGCCGGCGTCAACGGCACCGGCAAGACGACTTCCATCGGCAAGCTTGCCAAGTACCTCCAGGGGCAGGGCTATTCGGTGTTACTTGCCGCCGGCGACACTTTTCGCGCTGCCGCGCGTGAACAGCTTGAAATCTGGGGGGCGCGCAACGGCGTCCCGGTCATCGCGCAGCAAGGCGGCGATCCCGCCGCGGTCATGTTCGACGCGATCGCCGCCGCGCGCGCCCGCGGCATCGACGTGGTCCTTGCCGACACCGCGGGCCGCCTTCCGACGCAGCTTCACTTGATGGAGGAGTTGAAGAAGATCCGGCGCGTGCTGGCGAAAGCGCAGCCGGGGGCCCCGCACGAGACGCTGCTGGTGCTGGACGCCAACACCGGTCAGAACGCCCTTGCCCAAGTCGCGGCCTTTGATGCGGCGCTTGATTTGACCGGCCTCGTCTTGACCAAGCTGGATGGGACCGCCAAGGGAGGGGTGGTCGCCGCCATCGCGAAGACCCAGCCCGTTCCGATCAAGCTGCTCGGCATCGGAGAAGACGTCGATGACCTCCGGCCTTTTCGCGCTGCCGAGTTCGTCGACGCCCTCGTCGGGTGACCCGGGGCACTCGCCGCCGTCCGCCTCCGAAGCCACCTCCTCGAATCCATTTTCGGCCATATACCCGCGCCGGTATTGCTTAGCGCGAATGCGAGCACACACTCACTTCGGACCGGCTGGGGAACTTTAGGGCGCGTTGGCACTCTTAGAGGTCGAGTGCTAAAATTAAAGCGCTCAGAAGGAGACGGTGACGATGTCTGCAAGCACCTTGGCATTTCCGACCCCGGCATCGCTGGGAAGCCTCGATCATTACATCCAAGCTGTGAACCGGTTCCCGCTTCTTTCGGCGGAGCAGGAGGTCGAGCTTGGACGCCGGCTGCAACGAGACGACGACTTGGATGCCGCTCGCCAGCTGGTGTTGTCCCATCTGCGTTTAGTGGTCGCGATCAGCCGCAATTACCTGGGCTATGGACTGCCGCAGGCGGACCTGATCCAGGAAGGAAATATCGGCCTGATGAAGGCAGTGCGGCGCTTCGATCCGGAGCGCGGCGTCCGCCTGGTTTCGTTCGCACTGCACTGGATCAAGGCTGAGATCCACGAGCACGTTTTGCGCAACTGGCGGCTGGTCAAGATTGCGACCACCAAGGCGCAGCGAAAGCTGTTTTTCAACCTGCGCAGCATGAAGCCGGGCAGCCATTCGCTCACCCGGGCCGAGGCGCGCGGGATTGCCCAGGCGCTGAACGTCAAGCCAGAGGAAGTGCTGGAGATGGAAACGCGGCTCACAGGCCAGGAAGTTGCGCTGGATCCGCCGGCAGGCGACGAAGGCGAGACCATGACGCCGATCGCCTATCTGACCGACACCGAGGCCGAGCCGGCGCAGATTCTCGAGCGGGCCGAAACGTCACGCAATCGCAGTGACGGACTGAAAAGCGCGCTGGCGCGACTCGACAATCGTAGCCGCGATATCATCGAAGCGCGATGGTTGCGGGAAGACGACGCAGCGACGCTGCAGACTCTCGCCGACAGGTACGGCGTGTCGGCGGAACGCATCCGTCAGATCGAGAGCAAGGCGATCAAGACCATGCGCGGGCAGATGGGCACCCTGCAATAACGCTTTGATGCAGGAGCGTGCCGAAGCGTTTACACCGGCAATAGACTTCCATTGAAAGCGCTCGTTTTCGGGCGCTTTTCTTTTTACAGCTCCACTTGCGTGCCGAGCTCGACAACGCGGTTGGTGGGGACGTTGAAGAATTCGCTCGCCTTGGCCGCGTTCTTGGACATCGACACAAACAATCGCTCGCGCCAAAGCGCCATACCCGGAGCGACAGTAGCGATCAGCGTCTCGCGCGAGACAAAAAATGACGTGTCCATCATGTCGAACGGATAGCCGTGGCGACCGCACTCTTCAAGAAGCGCCGGAACGTCCGGATCTTCCTTGAATCCAAAGAACGCCTCGAACTGCTGGAAGCTGTACCCGAGCTCTTCGATCTGCAACCGCTCAGGCAGCGCGACTTTCGGAATGTCGCGCGTGGTCAGCGTCAACAGCACCACGCGCTCGTGCAGCACCTTGTTGTGCTTGAGGTTGTGCAGCAGCGCATGCGGAACCCGGCCCGGCATGTTGGTCAGAAACACCGCCGTGCCCGGAACGCGGATGGGCGGATGCGACGCAATGCTGGCGATGAACACGTCCAGCGGCATCGTCTCGTTCGACAGGCGCTCGTGCAGTATCGAACGTCCCCGCTTCCAGGTGGTAAGGAGCGTAAAGACGATGCCACCGATGACGATCGGGAACCAGCCGCCCTCGGGAATCTTGAGCGCGTTCGACGCGAGAAACGCTACGTCTATCGTTACCAGCGGAGAGACGATGGCGAGTGCGGCAAACCGGTTCCAATGCCACAGTCTTGTCATGACGACGAAGATCAGCAGCGAATCGATCGCCATTGCCAGCGTCACGGCGATCCCGTACGCGGCTGCGAGATTACTGGAGCTCCGAAAGCCGGCAACCAGCAGCATCACCGCGCACAGCAGCGTCCAGTTGATGAACGGTACGTAGATCTGGCCGATTTCGCGCTCGGACGTGTGCATGATGGTTAGCCGAGGGCAATATCCCATCTGTATGGCTTGCCGCGTCAGCGAAAAAGCGCCCGAGATGACCGCCTGCGAAGCAATGACCGTGGCGCACGTAGCGAGCACCACCATCGGGAGCAGCGCCCACGCCGGGGCGAGCAAATAGAACGGATTCTTGATCGCGGTGGCGTCGTGGAGAATCAGAGCGCCCTGCCCGAAATAATTGAGCGCCAGCGCCGGCAAGACAAAGAAGAGCCACGCGCGCTGGATAGGCGTTGCGCCGAAATGCCCCATGTCGGCGTAAAGCGCTTCCGTGCCGGTGACGGCCAGCACCACCGCGCCCAGCGCCAGAAATGCGGCGATCGGGCTGCCGACGAAGAATCCTATGGCGTATGCGGGACTGAGCGCCGCCAGCACGGCCGGCGAGGTGGCGATTTCGATTGCCCCCAGCACCGCGATCGTTACGAACCAGAGACACATTACCGGCCCGAACAGCACGCCCACCCTCGCCGTGCCGTGACGCTGGATCGAGAATAGTCCGATCAGTATCACCAGCGTGAGCGGCACGACATAGGGTGCCAGCGCCGGCGCGGTGATCTCGAGTCCTTCGACCGCGGAGAGTACCGAGATCGCCGGCGTGATCATGCCGTCGCCGTAGAACATCGCGGCGCCGAAAATGCCGAGTCCGACCAGCCACCACCGCGTGCGGCTGTCTTCGAGACCTCGCGACGCCAGCGCGGTCAGCGCCATGATGCCACCCTCTCCGCGATTGTCGGCACGCATGATCAGCGTCACGTATTTGAGCGTGACAACGATCATGATCGCCCAGAACACCACCGACAAAATCCCAAGGATATTGTCCGGCGTCAGCGGCAAACCATGCGCACCGGTGAAACACTCGCGAAGGGTGTACAACGGGCTGGTGCCGATGTCACCGAAGACAACGCCGATCGCCCCGATGACCAGCGGCGCGAGAGGCTTTCGGACGAGCGGCGCCAAATCCGGCGCGACCGCGCCGGGTGAGCTCAGCATGCTCCCTCGTCCGAGCGTCTCGAAAAACGGATATTGAGCTGCTTGAGCTTGCGGTAGAGATGCGTCCGCTCGAGACCCGCACGCTCGGCGACGCGGCTCATGTTGCTTTGCTCTTTGCCCAGCAGGTGCTCGAAGTAGATTCTTTCGAAAGCTTCGCGCGCCTCGCGCAGAGGCACCTCGAAAAACCGAGCGGTAACTTCAGGCGAGATCGCCGAAGCGGGCGGCAGCGCAGTCTCGCCGAGCAGGCGCCGCACGTGTTCGGCGGTGATCTCGCTGTCGACCGTGAGCGCGAGGTTGGCCATGACATTGTGCAGATGGTCGAGATTTCCGGGCCAATACGCGGCCGAAAGCGCCGACACCGCGGTCGAGTGCAATCTGCCGACGGTTCGCTGACTCGCGGTAATGTCGCGCCAAAACCGGTCGATGAGCGTGGGAAGGTCCTCGCGCCTCTGCCGCAGCGGGGGAAGCATGACCGCTCCGACCGAAAGACTTGCGAGCAGCCCGGCATCGAACCGCCCTTCCGCGGCGAGATTTCCCAGCTGCTCGCTGCTGGTACAAACCAAGACCGTGTTGTGCTTTTCGATCTTGGGCAGCAGAAACGCGAGCCCTTTCTGCTCGGCCTTGGTATAGCTCCCAATCTCCGCGCAGTAAAGCGTACCGTCGCGCGCTTCCTCGAGAAGCGGCAGCGGACTCGTCGCCAGGCGGCCGCCGCTAACGAGCGTGACGAACGGCGTGTCCGGCGTGTGCATCGACCGCGCCGCGATCTCGTGTCCCGTGCCGGGCTCGCCGACGACCAGCAC
>DAIQRF010000168.1:0-5641 GCA_036786505.1 Casimicrobiaceae bacterium
GATAGAGCGGCTGCACGTTGCGGTAGAGCGACATCTTTCGCTGCGACGAGACCTCTGGCGTCAGCGCGAAGATCGGGCAGCCGCAATTGTGGCGCGACATCCACAACGCGGTCGAGCCGGACTGGGTCAGCGACGCAATGGCCTTGACCTGAAGATGGAAGGCGGCAAAAAGCGCGGCCATCGCGATCGACTGGTCGATGCGGGTAAAGGTGCGATTGAGAAAATCCCGGTCGAGCGCGACTTCGCCGGACTTCTCGGCCTCGGCGCAAATCTGACTCATCGCCTCGATGGTTTCCACGGGAAAGCGCCCGGCAGCGGTCTCCGCCGAGAGCATGACCGCATCGGTGCCGTCGAGCACCGCATTGGCCACGTCCGACACCTCCGCGCGGGTTGGCATCGGGTTGTAGATCATCGATTCCATCATCTGCGTGGCGGTGATGGTGAGCTTGTTTCGCTCGCGTGCGAGCCGAATCATCCGCTTCTGCAGCCCGGGAACGGTCGCGTTGCCGACTTCGACGGCGAGATCGCCGCGCGCGACCATGATGCCGTCGGAGGCATCGATGATCTCCTCGAGCGCAGTGATCGCCTCGGCTCGCTCGATCTTCGCGATCAGCAGGGCCTTGCCGCCGGCGGCGCGCAAGAGCTGCCGCGCCAGGTAGATGTCTTCCTTGTTCTTTGGAAAAGAGACGGCCAGGTAGTCGGCATCGATCGCGACTGCGGTCTTGATGTCCTCCATGTCCTTGGCAGTCAGCGCCGGGGCAGTGAGCCCCCCACCCTGACGATTGATGCCCTTGTTGTTCGACAGCACGCCGCCGACTTCCACGCGCGTCACGATTTCGCTGCCGCGCACCGATTCGACGCGCAGCCGGATCAGGCCATCGTCGAGCAGGAGCACCGCACCGGGCGTCACGTCGTGCGGCAGCTCCTTGTAGTCGAGGCCCACACCTTCTTCGTCGCCAAGCTCGCGGTCGGCATCGAGCACGAATGTCTGGCCGCTTCTGAGGGCGACCTTGCCGAGCGCGAATTTGCCGACGCGGATCTTGGGCCCCTGCAGATCCGCCATGATCGCGACCTCGCGGCCGATCGAATGCGCCGCGTTGCGGACCAGCGCGGCGCGTTGCTGGTGATCACCGGCGGTGCCGTGAGAGAAGTTCAGGCGCATGACGTCGACGCCGGCAGCGAGCATGCGCGTCAGCACCTCGAGGCTGCTGCTCGCCGGTCCGAGCGTCGCCACAATCTTGGTCGTTCTCTGCATGATGCTCCTGGTTCGACGGCCGCCCGTGAGCGCGCTTCAGGCGGCTGCCCGCTTTTCGAGAATCTCCACCGCGGGCAGCTTCTTGCCTTCGAGGAATTCGAGAAAGGCGCCGCCGCCGGTGGAAAGGTAACCCACTCGGTCCTGGATTCCATACTTGGCGATCGCCGCCAGCGTGTCGCCGCCTCCGGCAATGGAAAATGCCGGCGATTCGGCGATCGCCAGTGCCAGCGCTTTGGTGCCCTCGCCGAAGGCATCGATCTCGAACACGCCGACGGGGCCGTTCCAGACGATCGTTCCCGCCTTGGCAATGATCGACTTCAACGCCAGCACGGTCTGCGGGCCGATGTCCAGAATCATGTCGTCGACGCCGATATCCGAGATCGCCTTCAGCGCTGGTGTCGCGGTTGCGGATAATTCCTTTGCCACGACTGCGTCGACCGGCATCGGAACCTTGCCCGGAAACGCGTCGAGGATGCCCTGTGCCTCGCCCACGAGTCCGGGTTTGGCGGGCGAGATGCCGATGCGGCCGCCGGCCGCCAGCAGAAACGTGTTGGCGATGCCGCCGCCGACAATGAGGGTGTCGACCTTGGCCGCGAGATGGGTCAGTACCGACAGCTTGCTCGATACCTTGGAGCCGGCAACGATGGCCACCAGCGGCCGGGCCGGATGCGCCAGCGCCTTTCCCAACGCATCAAGCTCGGCCGCCAATAGAGGGCCGGCGCAGGCGAGCGGCGCGTATTTGGCGATGCCGTAGGTCGAGGCCTCCGCGCGATGTGCTGTCCCGAATGCGTCGTTGACATAAACGTCGCACAGCGCGGCCATTTTTTTCGCCAAATCGTCGCTGTTTTCTTTTTCACCGGCGTTGAAGCGGCAGTTCTCCAGCAACACGACATGGCCGGGATCAAGCGCCTCCAGCCACGCGCCGCCGTCGACCCAATCCCGGACCAAAGGCACTTCCGTGCGCAGCAGTTGCGACAGGCGCCTGGCGATCGGCGCAAGCGAATCCTCCTCGGTCCACAGTCCTTCCTTGGGCCGTCCGAGATGCGAAGTCACCATCACCCGCGCGCCGGCATCGAGTGCTTGCCTGATGCACGGAACAGACGCGCGGACGCGGGTGTCATCGGTGATGGCGCGCTTGTCGTCCTGCGGAACGTTCAAATCGGCGCGAATGAACACCCGTTTTCCCGCAAGCGTCGTGTCGGAAAAGCGAATGAAAGACATGGCCGGAATCAGAGGTTGGTCATGGCGTTTCCCTTTTGTCGCTATCGGGCTGCCATCAAGGCCATCGTGGTGTCCAGCATGCGATTGGAAAAGCCCCATTCATTGTCATACCAGGAAGACACCTTGACCAATCTTCCCGAGACCTTGGTGAGCGTCGCATCGAATATCGAAGAACGTGCGTCGTGGTTGAAATCGATCGAAACCAGAGGAGCGGTGTTGTAGCCCAAAAGTCCCGCCAGCGGCCCGGATTCCGAGGCAGACTTCATGATTGCGTTGACCTCGTCGACGCTCGTATCGCGCGCGGCGACGAAAGACAGATCGACGATGGAGACGTTGATGGTCGGCACGCGAATGGCGTAACCGTCGAGCTTGCCGTTCAGTTCCGGCAGTACGAGGCCCACCGCGGCCGCGGCGCCGGTCTTGGTCGGAATCATGCTCATCGTCGCCGAACGCGCTCGGCGCAGGTCTTCGTGGTAGACGTCGGTAAGCACCTGGTCATTGGTATACGAGTGCACGGTCGTCATCAGGCCGTTGACGACGCCGATCTTGTCGTGCAGCGGCTTGACCAAGGGTGCCAGGCAGTTGGTCGTGCACGAAGCGTTCGAGATGACGGTATGCGTGGCCTTGAGCGTCTGATGGTTGACGCCGAAGACGATCGTTGCATCGACATCCTTCCCGCCCGGCGCCGAGATGATCACTTTCTTGGCCCCGCTCTTCAGATGCGCGGACGCCTTTTCCTTGGTTGTGAACAGGCCCGTACATTCGAGCACCACGTCCACGCCCAGCGCCGCCCAAGGAAGCTCGGCCGGGTTGCGGTGCGCCAGCACCTTGATGCGATCGCCGTTGACCACCATCGCGTCGCCGTCCACCTCGATACTTCCGGGAAATTTTCCGTGCGTCGTGTCGTAGCGCGTCAGATACGCGTTGGTCTCCGGGCTGCCCAGATCGTTGATGGCGACGATCGCGAGATCGTGCCGGTGCCTGGCCGAGCCCGCGCCTTCGTAGTGGGCGCGCAGGATATTGCGGCCGATGCGACCGTAACCGTTGATCGCGACTTTGATGCTCATGCTGGTTCTCCTTGATACGCTTCGAAATCGCTGGTACGCGCTGGGCATTAGCTCTCGCCGGTGCGCAAATCACTGCACTTCCATGGCCAATGCGCGGACACTATTCGCGAGCAATGCGGTGTCGGCAACGGAAGTCGCGACGGACAGTAAATCGCGTTGCGCTTCGGGTAACGCGCGCTCTTCTTCGGAAAGCGGAATGGTCATGGATTTAAAAACGCGGGACGAAGGGCGCGGATGCGCACGACGGGCAGACGGTACTGCAAAGAGGTAAAATTATCGCCCAGCCGACGATTTTGGGCAATAATAGCGAGTTTAGCCGGATCGGTTCGCTCACCTCGCCCAAACGCGGCGAGTCAATTGCGCAACAACGACGGGACGAGCGCTCGCGGGAGAACGCAACAATGGACGGCATCCACCTGCTCGGAGAATGGTACGGCTGCGTGGCGGACAGCCCGGAGATGACGCGCGTCCAGCCGCTGCGGACGCTATCTCTTAACGCCGCCGAAGCTTCCGGGATGACCATTGTCGGCGACAGCTTTTACCAGTTCGAGCCTGCGGGCGTCACCGGCACCGTGCTTCTTGCCGAATCGCATCTTGCTATTCACACCTGGCCCGAACACGGTTTCGTGACCATCGACGTTTACGTCTGCAACTACACGACCGACAATTCGGCCAAGGCGGAGCGCTTGCTGCGCGCGATGCAGGACGCCATGAAACCGCAGCGTGTCAAATTCCAGGCGATCCATCGCGGGGGCCGCGATGCCTGATGGGGCAGCGCCTGGCGACCTTCAGCCAGGCGTGCTGACCGAGTACCTGACCGAGGATTGCGGCTTCTTCGTTCGCTCGTCGCGCGAGTTCGAGCGCTTCCAGACGCCCTATCAAACAGTCGAAGTTCACGACACTCGATCGTTCGGAAAATTGTTTCGTCTCGACGGCCATCTGATGACGTCGGAAAAGGACGAGTTTTTCTATCATGAGAATCTGGTCCACGTCGCGGCGATCACCCATCCGGCTCCCGAGACCGCGCTGATCATCGGCGGCGGCGACGGGGGTTCGGCCGAAGAGCTGCTCAAGTATCAAACGATCAAGTCGGTGACTCTGGTCGAGATCGATATCGCGGTGCTCGACATTGCGCGCAAGTACTTTGCCGAGGTCCATCATGGAGCGCTGTCGGATCCCCGGCTGACGGTCAAGGTCGAGGACGGCCTCGCGTTCGTACGCGGCGCCACGGACACCTACGATCTCATCGTGCTCGATCTCACCGATCCCGGCGGAGCGTCGGAACCGCTGTACGGCGTCGAGTTCTATCGGGCATGCGCGGCCCGGCTCAATCCCACCGGCGCGATGGCGTTGCACGTCGCGTCTCCGGTGGCCCATCCGCAGCGGGTACGCGCAACGATGGCCAATCTGCGCGCGGTTTTTTCAGTCGTTATCCCATATCTCGTTTCCATACCGCTGTACGGCGGCATGTGGATGATGGCCTGCGCGTCGCCGACGCTCAATCCCGCGTACCTGACGCCTCTGGAAGCCAACCGCCGCATCGCGACCCGAGGCATTCGCGATCTGCAGTACTACAACGGCGACGTCCACCGCGCCGCCATGGCGCTGCCGAACTTCGTCCGCGATCTCGTCGCCTAGGAAGCCTGGCGGTCCGGCAGGGCGGGAGCCGCGATGCCCTGGAAAGGCACGAAAACGAGACCGCGGCGTTGTCCTGCCTTGAACCTGCCGAAACTGGCCGCATCTAACGGTTGAAGCGGCTCCCCTGAGCTGCCCGGGCTACTTGATGAAAACCTACTCGATGTCACTCGCCCAAGCGATGCACGGTGCTGATTTCGTGCAGCTCAACGGCATCGTCTTCGCGACCGAGTACCTGCGCGTCCCCGATGAGTCCACCGTCGCCGAGGACGTGGTGATGGAGCTCAAACTGGGCGACACCGAGCTCGCGTTCACCCGCGAGGAGCTCGACGGCGCGGAGCACGTCGGCGATGGCGTGTACCGGCTGACGTCCGGCGCGTTATTGCGCTTTCTCGCGACGGCGACCGTCCATTAGACGTGCCGCGTCAATGCGGCTCCGGTTTGCGGGGCGAAAAGATGTTCT
>DAIQRF010000169.1:0-5619 GCA_036786505.1 Casimicrobiaceae bacterium
ATCTCACCGTCGAATCCTCGCTGCTTGCTGCCGTCTTCGTTGCGAGTGGCAACACCCTGGAAGCGCTTGCGGGCGCCGCGCTGATCTGGCGTTATATCGGCATCCCCTTCCGGTTCAAGCGAGGCGAGGATGTTGTGCGGTTTGTGGCGTTCTCCGCGCTGAGCGCGGCCATCGCCGCCACTGTCGCGCTCGTGCCGCTCGCATTCAAGCACTTGTTGTCATGGCCGGACATCGGCTGGAACTGGTGGACGTGGTGGCAGGGCGATGCGGCGGACATCATCATTGTCGCGCCATTGATTCTAAGTTGGTGCGTCCCGAGCGCGATGGCCTGGTCGCCTCGAAAGGCTCTGGAAGGAGTCTGCTTCGCCTCCCTGCTCCTCATTGTTGCCGGTGTGGTTTTTGGCGGCGGCGCTGCAG
Organism: Casimicrobiaceae bacterium; assembly: GCA_036786505.1. Classification (GTDB taxonomy): domain Bacteria; phylum Pseudomonadota; class Gammaproteobacteria; order Burkholderiales; family Casimicrobiaceae; genus PALSA-1003. Next base: position 418 of record DAIQRF010000169.1, read on the forward strand.
AGACTGCACCCTATGCGCTGGCGTTCGCGATTCTTCCGTTCTTCATCTGGGCGGCATTCCGCTTCGGCCAGCGCGAGGTCACGACCGCCATCGCCGCGATATGCGGCATTGCCGTCTGGTACACCCTTGAGCGCCGCGGCCCGTTTGCGACGGCGCCCCTCAACGAATCGCTGTTATTGCTGCTTGCATTCATCAGCACCGTGGTCATCAGCGGTCTTGTGCTGAGCGCAATAGTCGGCGAACGCGCCCGCGCAATGAATGAGCTACGCCGACGACAGGACGAGGTCGAGGGATTGGTTCACGAACGCACCCTCGAGCTGGAAGAGACCAATGTCGCCCTCGCGCTGGACGTCGCGGCACGCGAGCGAAGCGAGAAACTGTTGTACGAAAGCGAGCATCGCTTTCGCAGCTTGACCGAGCTGTCAGCGGATTGGTATTGGGAACAGGACGAGAACCTGCGCTTCACGTTCCTCTCCAGCACGGTCTATGAGAAATCGGGATACACGGCGACCTCCACAATCGGCAAGACACGCTGGGAAATTCCCGATACCGTCCCACTATCGAGCGCCTGGGCCGAACACCGCGCGATACTCGCCGCCCGGCAACCGTTTCGCGACTTCGAATATCGCCGCGTCGGCCAAGACGGACCGGTACGCTTCATCAGCGTGAGCGGCGAGCCGGTCTTCGACGCCAACGGGGAATTCAGGGGTTACCGCGGTATCGGCCGCGATATCACCGAGCGCAAGCATGCGGAGGAGCGCCTTGCCTACCTCGCCTGGTTCGATGCCCTCACCGGCCTGCCGAACCGGCACCGGCTCTACGACCATTTGACCCAGATGCTCGCCCAAACGCAGCGAACGGCTGGTTGGATCGGGTGCATGATTGTCAAGCTCGATCACTTCAAGGACGTGAACAGCATCTACGGGCACCGCGCCGGCGACCAGCTGCTTGTCGAGGTCGCAGAGCGCCTGCGGCGCAGCGCGCGCGGCTCCGATACCGTCGGCCGCCTTGGCGACGACGAGTTCGCGCTCGTGCTCTCGAATCTGACCAAGGCGGACGATGCCGGACTGGTCGCACAGAAGGTTATCGACGCACTGGCGCCGCGATTCGATCTCGGCGGAATCGAAACCTACATTTCGGCCAACATCGGCATCGCGATCTATCCCGGCGATGCCAACGATCCCGAAGAGCTTCTGAAAAACGCGGACGCGGCGATGCACCGCGCCAAGGAGCAGGGCCGCAACACATTCCGCTTCTATCTGCCGCGGATGAACGAACGCGTGCTGAAGCGATTGCAGTTGGACGCCAGCCTGCGCGGCGCACTCGAACGCAAGGAATTCCTGCTGTATTACCAGCCTAAAGTTGACCTCGCCACCGGCGTCATCAGCGGATTGGAGGCGCTATTGCGCTGGCAGCATCCGGAGCGAGGCCGGATGGCGCCGGCCGAGTTCGTGCCGATCCTCGAGGAGACTGGCTTGATCGCGCCCGTCGGCGAATGGGTGTTGCAGACGGTGTGCGAGCAAATCAAGGTCTGGCAGGCGCGGGGTATCACGGTTCGACCGGTCGCAGTGAACCTTTCTGCGCCGCAGTTCCACCAAGCCGATTTCGACGCTCAAGTGCGCGCACTCATCACCCAAAGCGGCGTTGACTGTAGGCTGATCGAGCTGGAGATCACCGAGTCGATGTTGATGCACGATCCGGTAGAAGCGGCGGGCATGTTAAGCCGACTGAAGCGCATCGGCGTGAAGCTCTCGATCGACGATTTCGGGACCGGCTATTCAAGCCTCGCGTATCTGAAGCGCTTCCCGCTCGATGCGCTCAAGATCGATCGCACTTTCGTTCGCGATGTCACCGTGGATTCCGACGATGCCGCGATCGCTCTGGCCATCATCAGCCTCGCGCACAACCTCAAGCTGAAGGTGGTGGCCGAAGGCGTGGAAACCGAGGCGCAAATGAACTTCCTGCGCTCACACGGCTGCGACGAAATGCAGGGATATTACTTCGCGCGGCCCCTGAGCGTCGAGGATTGCACCCGGGCGCTGATTGAAGACCGTTGCCTGCACTTCCCAAAGCCTCTTATCGCATCGCCGAGCGCCGGGCGCATCCTTCGACCCGCCCCCGAGTATATCGACGGCCCGACGTCAGCAACCGAAGAGATTGAGCTAGCTGCCGTAGAGCTCGAATGGCTGCGACGATGCAGTGCCCATACCTGCGCCGCTCCGACGGCAGTGGTTGCTGCCCTCGGGCGGGCTGGGTTTGCAACACTGGACGATGTTGGAACGTTGAAAGTCACCAGCACGGGTAGAGACTACGTGAGCAGCTACGATTCCCAAATCAAGAAGCGACGTCGGAAGCGGAACTAAGTTGCATTGAATACCGTTTCCCTGTGCGACTCGCACCATCCGCACATCTTGCCGCGGAGAAACATAACAGGCAATCGCGAGTCCGGGTCTGGCACCAGCGAATGACCGCTCCTGGCGTGCGCCGGTCAAGGGCATGTACGATCTGACATTGGCTGTCAGATCAAATCTGGCCTACGACACTTTAGCCGTGCAGGCGTTAGCGCTGCGGCAGCCGGCGCAAGCCTGCGGGGATCAGCCACCGCTCCGCCACCCGGAATCCGCCTTCGATCAGCAGCGCCAGCGCCGCCGCCGGCAGCGCGCCGGCGAGCAGCATGCCGTGATCGTTGAGCGCGAGCCCGGTAACGATGCGCTCGCCGTAGCCGCCGGCGCCGATGAACGCGGCGATGGTGGCGGTGCCGACGTTGATCACCGCGGATGTCTTGATCCCGGCCATGATCGTTGGCGCGGCGAGCGGCAACTCGATCTTGTGCAGGATGGTGCCGGCTTTCATGCCCAGCGACAGCGCCGCATCCTTCATTCCGCGCGAGATCTGCGTCAGCGCGGTATGCGTGTTGCGCACGATGGGCAGCAGCGCGTAGAGGCTGAGCGCAATGAACGCCGGCACCGCGCCGATGCGCCCGGTCAACGGGATCAGGACCGCGAGCAGCGCCAGCGAGGGAATAGTCTGTACCACGCCGGTCGCGCCCAGGATCACCGCTTCGGTCGCGGGACGCTTGGCGGCAAGAATGCCGAGCGGAATGCCGATCACGATGCTCGCCGCGAGCGACAGGAACACGAGCGTCAAGTGCTCGAGCGTCAGGCGGCCGAAATCGGGCCCGAAGATTTTGTGCCACAGATCGTTTGCCGGCCGTGCACTTGCGGATGTTGACGCGGTCGACGCAGCCGACGCAGCCTGTGCCGCCGCGGCGGCTGGGCCGGGATGTTGTGCCAGGAAGCTCGCGGCCACCGTCGCGAAGTCCTTGTTGTCCAGCTCGGCGGCGGCGTTCATGCGCCGCATCGCGGCGTCGTCGATGGTGCCTTGCAGATGCTTCAGCGCTTCCCAGGTCTTCGGCAGACGTTGCGGCAGATCCGCGCGATAGAGCAGCACCGCGTCGTAGCGGGGAAAATACTGGCGGTCGTCGGCGAGCACGGTCAAGCCGTACTTGTCGATCTTGGCGTCGGTCGAGTAGATGTCGATCGCATCCACCTGATGCTCGGCGATGGCTTCGTAGGCGAGGCCGTGATCGAGGCCGCGCGGCGTCGCGAACGGCAAGTCGTACGCGCGCTTCAATCCGGGCCAACCGTCGGCGCGGCCGATGAACTCCTGCGACAGTCCCAGCCGCAGCTCGGGATGCGCTTTCAGATCGGACAAGCGTGCGATGCGTTTGGCGCGCGCGTCGTCGCCGCGCATCGCCAGCGCGTAGGTGTTGTTGAAGCCGAGCGGGACCGCGACCGCAAGCTCCATCGACGCGAGCTTGGCGTTGAGCTCGGCCAGCGGCGGCACCGCGTCGAGCTTGAGAATTTCCCGCGCGATCGTGCCGGTGTACTCGGCGTAAACGTCGATGCTGCCGGTCGTGAGCGCGTTGAGCACGATGGCGGTGTTGCCGAGCCCCTGGCGGTGCGCGGCCGCCGCCTCGCCGGCCGCCTGCGCCGACTGCTTGATGATTTCGCCGAGTATGTACGATTCGGTGAAGCGCTTCGAGCCGACGTTGAGCGTCGGTGCGGCCGTTGCCGTGGCGCCGAGTGCACAGGCGGCCAAGAGCACCACGGCGCTTCGCAACGGGGTGAGGAAGATTCTCATCGGTAAAAATCTCGCAGATAGATTACGCGAAACCTCGGATCGACGGCGGGCATAAAATAGCGCAGGCTGGTCATCCGGGAACGCGCTCTCGCGTGCCGCCATCCAATGCGTGGACGATCGACGAGACAGCGATGCCCATTCAACCCACTCCGTTCGCAACCGCGCCGAAACCCGCCGCCGCGATCGACGACACCGAGCTCGTTCAGCGTATTGCGGCCCACGATCAGGCTGCTTTCGAAATCCTGATGCGGCGTCACAACGGCAAGCTGTTCCGTGTCGCCCGGGCGATTCTGAAGGACGACGCCGAGGCGGAAGATGCGCTTCAGGATGCCTACCTCGACGCCTATCGTCACATCGACGACTTCCGTGGCGGGGCACGGCTGACGACGTGGCTTACCCGCATCGTCATCAATCAGGCGCTCATGCGCTTGCGCAAGCACAAGCGAGACCGCGTTGTCGTGCCATTTGGGAATGGGCGCGCGACCGAACCCGACCAAGCGGAGGCCGACGTGGCCGATGAACGAAGCGAATCGCCACCGGGCGCCACGCTGCGCGCCGAAATCCGTCGTGCGCTCGAGCGCAGAATCGACGAGCTGCCGATCGCATTTCGTACGGTATTCGTCATGCGCGAGGTTGAGGACATGACGGTGGCAGAGATCGCTGAATGTCTGTCGATCCCCGCCGCGACGGTGCGGACACGCCTGTTCCGGGCCCGCGCACTGCTGCGCGAGGCGCTGGCGCGCGACATGGATATGGCGACGGTCGACGTGTTCAGCTTCGCCGGCGAGCGCTGCGATCGTATCGTTGCCGGGGTGCTGGCGCGGTCGCGGGCGTTGGCGTTTGGTTCGCCGGTCGACGCGCCATCCACCCCACTGTAGTGGCCCGACGCGGCGCTCGCGGGAACGCCGGGACCCGCATCCGCATCTGATCGTCATCCGTTGGTCCGGAGTTTTCATGTAGTATGAGGCCCCCGCTGACGGCGGGATGAGAGCATTCGCCGCTCGCCCGTTTTTCGCCAGGCGATAAGGCGTCGATCCACCACTGAGGAGTTACATAACT
>DAIQRF010000170.1:0-5612 GCA_036786505.1 Casimicrobiaceae bacterium
CAGGGACCTTCACTGATTCGCTCACCGAGATCTTGCGGAATGGGGCGTGTGCGCTTCTCACCCAGGCCGTCGAGGCGGAGGTGGCAGGCTTCCTCACCAAGCATGCTGAGTTGGGCAGGCAGGCCGAGGCGATTGACGGTCAGCATCTCGTCGAGCCCCTCGAGAATGCTGGCAGCAACCCCGCGCGCCTCGGGTTCGAGCCTGCGGGCGAGATTGCGCAACAGCCGCTCGGCTTTGTCCGCATCGTCGAGTTCCCAGGCTTGTCGCATCGTTTTGCGCACCGAAGCATGCAGCGGCTTGGGCAGACGATCGATCACGTTACGAGCCTTGTGAATCTGACAGCGCTGGATTGGCGTATGCCGACCGAAGGTTGCGCGGATCGCTTTGGTCAGCGCCTTGGCGCCGTCAACGATGAACAGCCGGCAGACCTTGGGATCGAGGCCGCGCTCAATCAGATTGTCGATGAGGGCCTGCACCACGGCGGTGTTCTCGGTGGCGCCTTCGATCAAGCCAAGCGGATGCTTGTTCCCGTCTCCGTCGACCCCCAGCGCGGCGACCAGCACCAGGTCGTTGCCGATGTGCAGGCCGTCGATCTGGATCACCAGAAGGTCGAGCCGCGACAGGTCCGAGGCCATCCACTCGGCCATGCGTTCCGCCGACAGCGATAAACGGCAACCTGCCTACCCCGGCGGATATGACCCAGAGCGGCATCTGATGATCTTGACCGTCCGCGCGCGTCTGAAGCGCACCGGGATCGAATTGCGAATGGTGGTAGCGGATGGATCCGCGTCGGCAATTGTGGATGACACCCTGGTACGTCTTCTCGTCCGGGCCCATGCCATACGCGCGCGCCTGCTACAGGACCCCAGCCTAACCTTGAGAGATTGCCGCCGAGGAGGGTGTCGTTAGTTCCTACGTCTCGCGCCTCATCAGGCTCTCTTTCCTCGCGCCCGAATGCACGCTTGCAAAGCCCCGGAGACACCGAAGAAATTACCCCTCGCTGAAACTGTAACAATAAGGAATATCAATTACGTAATTGGTGGCGGAGAGGGTGGGATTCGAACCCACGGTACGGTTACCCGTACAACGGTTTTCGAGTTCTAAGATTCTCATGATGACGCGTGCCGCGCAGTAGCTAAGCGTGCGCTCTGGTTCGGCATTTTTACTTCGGTGATCCCGCCTTGTTATGCCCATGCCATGCTGTGCCGCGTGGTTCGTTTGCAATTTCGTTTGCAAACTCTCTTCATCAGCGCATGTCCGCGTACTCCGCCAAGCGGACGCACTCGACGAGAGGCACTGCATCCGATTCTGACCCATAGCGGACCATGGCTTCTCACCTGACTTTACGAGAGCAAATCCTCAATCTTGATCGGCAGTTCACGCACTCGCACCCCGGTTGCGTGATGCACTGCGGCTGTCATGGCGGCGGCGAAGCCGGCCAAGCCGATCTCGCCGATCCCGCGGGCGCCGAGCTCGTTGATCTCTTTGTCGGGGAAGTCGAGGAAATGCACCTCGATCTTTGGGACGTCGGCGTTCACCGCCATCACATAGTCGGCCAGATTGCTGTTTATCGGGGCGCCGTTCTGTGGATCGTACGACGTGTGCTCGAGCATCGCCATGCCGATCCCCATCACGACCGAGCCCTCGATCTGGTTGCGACCAGCCAGCGGATTGAGGATGCGCCCCGCATCGATCACGGTCACGACTCTGCTCACTCGCAATCGAGCGGTTTCGGGCTGCCACGTAACCTCAACAAAGTGACAGCCGAACGAGTGGGTCGAAATTTTCGGTTTAGGATTGCCGAATGTAGATTCACTTTTTCCGTTGCCACTGACGAGTCGCAGGTTAGCGCGACGAAGAACTTCTGCGAAGGGAAGCCCCTTGTCGGGGCCGTCGGCCTTCACAAACACCCTGCCGCCTTCCAACGCCAAATCTGCGGCTGACCGTTTCTCGAAGGGCAATCCCGGCGTCATGGTGGCGACGGTCAGCAACGATGATATCGCGCCGTCAGCCGCCGCAAAGACCGCAGGGACCACCGATCCGGTGGCCATGGAACCTCCCGAGAGGGGCCCCGGTGGAAGCGCGGTATCGCCGAGCGCCACTTCGATCTTATCGAGCGGCAGCCCTGTTTTCTGGGATGCGAGCTGTGCGAGGATCGTGTACATGCCCGTGCCGATGTCCTGTGTGCCGCAGGCGACGCGGGCCGTGCCGTCGTCGCGAAGCTGGACGCTCGCCTCGGCGGGAAATCGTGCGGCGATCCATGCACATCCAGCCATGCCCCAGCCAAGCGTCAGGCCATCGCGCTGCATAGAGCCGACCTTCGCGTTGCGCCGGGACCATCCGAACTTCTTGCCGCCGAGGTCAAAGCACTCCAGCAAATGCCGCGACGAGAACGGAAGGCCTAGTCCTTCGTCGATCTTGGGCTCGTTCAGAATACGCAGCTGGACGGGGTCAATATTGAGCACATCGGCCAACTCATTCATCGCCGACTCGGTGGCGTAGAGCCCCGGCACGGCACCTGGACCTCTCATATCGGCCGTTGCGCCGACGTTTCTCCTGGCCCGTCCGAACGTCACGCGGAGGTTGGGTACGCTGTACTGGAACGGTGTCGCCTCACCGCAATCCTCATGGTGGTTATCGAGCATTGAGAGTTGGTAGACGTAGTCATGCTGGAGCGAAACGAGCTTGCCGTCGGGCGTAGCCCCGAGCCGCACGCGTTGCTGGGTGCGAGCGCGGTGACCGACCGTTTGGAACATCATCCTTCTGCTGAGCACGAGCTTGACGGGTCTGCCCAACTGTCGTGCAGCTGCCGCGGCTAGAGGCGAATGCGTCCACGGAAACAGCTTGCCGCCGAAACCCGAGCCGAGAAATTTTGAAATGACGCGGACATTCTCGTTCGGCAAGCCGAACATCTGTGCGAGTACGCCCCGCTGGTTCACAACTCCCTGCGTCGATTCGTAGAGCGTCAAGGTCGAGCCGTCCCAAATCGCAATCGTCGCATGCAGCTCGATTGGATTGTGTGTCTCGGCCGGCGTGACGTAGGTTTGGTCGAGCTTGACAGGCGCCGATGCGAAGGCGGCATCGGAATCGCCACGCTCGCTTTGCAAGCGCCGCTGTGGGCCGAAAGTGGCGACAATTCCTTCTGGATCGTCATCGGCCTGAAGATCGGTCTCGACGTTAGGCGTGTCCTTTACGTATGTCACGCTAACCGCATCGGCGGCGGCCTTAGCTGCCTCGAACGTATCCGCTACTGCCAAAGCGATGTACTGGCCGTAGTAGCGAACCACGTCGTCTTCAAATGGCGGCCGTCGCTCCTCGCAGATGCCTCCGAATCCCTGTTCCGGAATCGAGCGGAAGATCTTTCCGATGTTATCGCGATGGAAAATCGCTCTTACACCGGGCATACCTTCGGCCGCTATCATATCTAGCGTCACGACCCGGCCATTGGCGATCGTCGCCTCGACCGGAACTGCGTAAAGCATTCCAGGAAAGTGGAAGTCGGAAGTGTACTGAGCAGTCCCCGTCACCTTTAACGGTCCGTCCACGCGCGGCGTATCGATGCCGATTGGAGACCACGGTGCCACTGGGGTTGGAACTGTCATTGGCTTAATCGATCCGCCACCTTAGGCTGCCGTGGCCATGTTGAGCGCATGAGTGAGGCAGCGCTTGGCCAGTTCGATCTTGAACGCGTTCTCGCTCTGCGGCTTGGCATCGCGGAGAGCCATCTCAGCAGCTTTTCGGAAGTTGACTTGGTTTGCGGCCTGACCGATGAGCGCTGCTTCGGCCTCGGGAGAACGCCACGGTTTGGTGCCCACGCCACCCAAGGCAACGCGCGCACCCGCCACATTGCCGTGCTCAATCGCGATCACCACAGCTGCCGACGCAAGAGCGAACTCGTATGACGCTCGATCGCGCAGCTTTAAGTAGACCTGCTTAGTCGCGACCGGTCCTGGGAACGGAGGCGGCGGAAGCGTAACGTGCGTAATGAGATCACCCGGTTCGAGTACGGTCTCTCGATGCGGAGTTTTGCCGGGCAGCAGGTGAAACTCCCCGATTGGAATCGCACGCAGGCCGTTCGAGCCCTGAACTTGAACGGTCGCTTCCAAAGCCGCCATTGCCACGCACATGTCAGAAGGGTTGGTCGCGATGCAATGCTCGCTGGCTCCGAGGATCGCCAGAGTACGGTTGCTGCCGCCGATCGCTGAACACCCGGTCCCAGGGTCTCGCTTGTTGCAGGGCATGGCGGTGTCTCGGAAATATGCGCAGCGCGTGCGCTGCAGCAGATTGCCAGCTGTCGTCGCCATATTGCGGAGCTGCGTCGAAGCGCCCGAGAGGACGGCTTGCGATAAGACCGCGTAATCCTGTCGTACTCTCGGATGGTGGGCGAGATCGGAATTCCGCGCAGTGGCGCCGATCTTCAACCCTCCTTCTGGAGTCGATTCAATCGTGTCGAGCGCCAAGCGGTTGATATCGAGGATGCGTACGGGCGTTTCAACGTTCAGCTTCATCAGATCGAGGAGGGTCGTCCCGCCAGCGAGGAAGCGAATGTTCGCTCCCTGTTGCGCTGTCTCGGCCTGAGCGGCGATGGCAATCGCCTCCGCGGGATCTTTCGGTCGAATGAATTCAAATGTACGCATGCGATGACGCTGCTAAGCCTTTGAGCGAACCTGTTGGATGGCAGCCACGATGTTGGGATAGGCGCCGCATCGACAGATGTTGCCGCTCATAAGCTCCTTCACGTCCGCATCATCGGGGCCGCACGGCTCCTTGAGTAGCGCGACGGCGGACATGATCTGGCCGGATGTGCAATACCCACATTGGTAGGCATCGAAGGCAACGAATGCAGCCTGCATCGGATGCAAGTCTTCCGGTGTGCCGAGACCTTCGATTGTCGTGATCTCTGCCCCGTCGTGCAGCAAGGCCAGGCTAAGGCAAGAGTTTACCCGCCTGCCATTCACGTGCACCGTGCAAGCGCCGCATTGTCCGTGGTCACAGCCCTTCTTAGTTCCGGTGAGAGCAAGGGTCTCGCGCAGACAGTCAAGCAGAGTCGTTCGCGGATCGATACGAACCCGATATTCCTTTCCGTTAATGCGTAATGGGAGCGATACGGTGCCGGCCGACCGATCATCGATTTCCGGGAGATCTGTCGAGGGATTCTCAGCGACGAGAGGACGCGCATCCAGAGCGGCAACAACGCCTACCGTCCCCGCAGTCGTAAGAAAGGATCGCCGGCTAAAGGCAGGCGACTTTTTGGAACCCTGACCCGATATTGCTGCCTCCGTCAGTGTCTTTCGTCGGCTGCTGACACCCGTGACGATCAACACGGCTAGGCATTACACCATGAAATAGAGAGGGATGCCAGAGCGGTCTGCCAGCAAGGCTGTCGGGGACGCTGTTCGAATCGGCGAACTCACCGTTCCGAAGGGCCGTCACGGTGATCCTGCTGCGAACTACTGGATCGCCGCCATGATGCCGATCTACAAGAAGATCACGGGGAAGGACCCCCGGACTTCAGTCATTGCACTTGAAAGACCCGGTGAGGGTAAAGCGGCGGGTCCACTCATTCGATTCTTGGAAGCTGCAGCCAAGCCACTACGCATTAAACATTCGCC
>DAIQRF010000171.1:0-5600 GCA_036786505.1 Casimicrobiaceae bacterium
TGATGATCGAGGTTCAGTGCGGTGATTACGTCGGCGAAGACGACATCGTGCGCTTTGACGACCAGTATGGCCGCGTGAAAGCCTGAGCGGGCGCTCGGTAATATCAACGCCCAAGCTCGACCAACCGCCACCCATCGCCGCCCAGTGTTGACGGATTCGTTGCGACCGTGATCGCAGCGCGATCCGACACGCTCGACGCCGTATAATTCTCTTTTTTTTCGCCTGTCGTCGCCCCGTCACCGTTGTCCTCCCTCGTTCCTTCGCTCGCTTTGCCACCGTTCGCGGCGCCACCGGCTGCGCTGCCGCGACTGCTGCCGGCGCCACCCGACGCGGGCCGCAAGGCGTCGGCGCCGCCGCTCGCCGGATCGGCCGACGCTCTCGCACTCGCGCAGCTTGCGACCGATGCGGCGAGGGAAGGGCGATTCGTCGCCATCATGTGCGCCGAGGCCGCGGCGGCGCAGCGACTCGCTGACGAAATCGCATGGTTTGCGCCGGCGCTGCGTATCGCCGTGCTCCCGGATTGGGAGACGCTACCCTACGACCACTTTTCGCCGCACCAGGATCTGGTGTCGGAGCGGCTGGCGACGCTTTACCGCGTATCGCGCGGCGAATGCGACGTACTTCTGGTCGCCGTGACGACCGCGCTCTATCGGCTCGCGCCACCTTCCTACCTCGCCGGCTTCACTTTCTTTCTCGCCCAGGGAGAAGCGCTCGACGTCGACGCCTTGCGCGCGCAGCTTGCGCTCGCCGGTTATCAAAACATGACCCAGGTGGTGGCACCCGGCGAATTCAGCATTCGCGGCGGACTGATCGATCTGTACCCGATGGGCAGCCCTTTGCCGTACCGCATCGATCTTTTCGATCAGGAAATCGAATCGATCCGAACTTTCGACGTCGACACCCAGCGCACGGTGTATCCCGTGCCCAAGGTGCGGCTGCTGCCGGCACGCGAATTTCCGCTCGACGACGCGGGACGCGCGCGCTTTCGCAGCCGCTTTCGCGAAGTGTTCGAAGGCGACCCGTCGCGCTCTTCGCTGTACAAGGATATTTCCAACGGTGTTATCCCGGCGGGAATCGAGTACTACCTGCCGCTGTTTTTCGAGGCGACAGCGACGCTTGCCGACTACCTGCCGCCGAATACCGTCGTCCTGCTGCACGGCGACGTCCCCGCGGCTATCGTGCACTTCTGGCAGGACACCGAGTCGCGCTATCGGCTGTTGCGCGGCGACAAGGCGCGACCGCTGCTACCGCCACATGAGCTGTTCGTGCCGGAGGACGAGTTCAATGGCCGCCTGAAGTCGTTCGCCCGCATCCAGTTGCCCACGGAGCTCGCGGACCCGCCGTCCGACACTGAGCGCTCCAAGTCCGTAACGCAGGCTCTTCCGTCGGTTCAGGTCGACCGGCGCGCGCCTGACCCACTATTGTCATTAAAACGCTTCGCAACCGCCACGCGCGAACGCGTGCTCATTGTCGCCGAGAGCCTCGGCCGCCGCGAAACGATGCAGCAATATTTCGCCGAATACGGATTCAAGCCATCGCTGGTCGACGACTGGGCTGCGTTTCTCGCCAGCGACGCGAGCCCGGCGTTGGCGGTCAGCCCGCTGCATCGTGGCTTTGTCTGGCCCAAAGGAAATCTCGCCCTCGTCACCGAAGCCGAACTTTACGCCGACGTCGCGCGGCGGCCCGGAAAACGCGAAGGGCGCCGCAGCAACGTCGACGCGATGCTGCGCGATCTGTCGGAAGTCCGGATCGGCGACCCGGTGGTGCACGAGCAGCACGGCATCGGCCGCTACCTCGGATTGACCACGCTCGATCTCGGCGACGGCGCCAACGAGTTCCTGCATCTGCTCTACGCCAACGACGCCAAGCTCTATGTTCCAGTGTCGAGCCTGCACCTGATCGGCCGCTACAGCGGGGCGTCGCCCGAAGCCGCACCCTTGCATGAGCTGGGAAGCGGCCAATGGGCCAAGGCAAAAAAGAAAGCGGCGCTGCGCGCGCACGACACCGCGGCGGAACTCCTCAACCTGTACGCCCAGCGCGCGGCGCGCCAGGGTCACGCGTTCAAGGTCGACGTACACGAATACGAAGCCTTTGCCTCCAGTTTCAGTTTCGAGGAGACGCCCGATCAGGCGGCCGCGATCGAAGCCGTGATCGGTGACCTGACGTCCGGCAAGCCCATGGACCGGCTGGTATGCGGCGATGTGGGCTTCGGCAAGACCGAGGTAGCGCTGCGCGCCGCCTTCGTCGCGGTGGCGGACGGCAAGCAGGTCGCGGTCCTCGTTCCGACGACCTTGCTGGTCGAGCAGCACTTCCAGACCTTCGCCGACCGTTTCGCCGATCTGCCGGTGAAGCTGGCGGAGCTGTCGCGGTTCCGCTCCACCGCCGAGGTGAAAACCGTGCTCGAGGGGCTTGCCTCAGGACGCATCGACCTCGTCATAGGAACCCACAAGCTCATTCAGCCGGACGTCAAATTCCAACGGCTCGGACTGATCATCATCGACGAGGAGCACCGCTTCGGCGTGCGGCAGAAGGAGCGCCTGAAGCGGCTTCGCGCGGAAGTGGATGTGCTTACGCTCACCGCGACGCCGATTCCGCGAACTCTGGCCATGTCGCTCGAGGGTCTGCGCGATTTTTCGGTCATTGCCACCGCGCCGGAGCGGCGGCTGGCGATCAAGACCTTCGTCGCGCAATACTCTTCCGGCATCGTACGCGAGGCGGCGCTGCGCGAGCTCAAGCGCGGCGGCCAGATCTATTTTCTGCACAACGACATCGACACCATCGTCACCATGGGCGACAAACTATCGGCGCTGGTACCCGAAGCGCGCCTGGCGATCGCCCACGGCCAGATGCCCGAGCGCGAGCTGGAGCGCGTGATGCGCGACTTCTATCAGCAACGCTGCAACCTGCTGCTTTGCTCGACCATTATCGAGACCGGCATCGATGTGCCGACCGCGAACACCATCATCATTCATCGCGCCGATCGCTTCGGCCTCGCGCAGCTTCACCAGTTGCGGGGCCGCGTCGGACGCTCGCATCACCAGGCGTACGCCTATTTGCTGACGCCGCCGGAAGAAGCGCTGTCGGTGCAGGCCACGAAGCGCCTCGAGGCGATCCAGTTGATGGAAGAGCTGGGGTCGGGCTTCTACCTTGCGATGCACGATCTCGAGATACGAGGCGCCGGCGAAGTGCTGGGCGACGAGCAGTCGGGCGAGATGCAGCAGATCGGCTTCCAGCTCTACGCCGACATGCTCAAGGCCGCGGTCGACGCGTTGAAGGCAGGCAGGGAGCCTAACCTGAGCGATCCGCTCGGCGTCACCACCGAAATCCATCTGCACGTGCCGGCGCTGCTTCCCGAGACCTACTGCAACGACGTGCACGAGCGTCTGGTGTTGTACAAGCGGCTCGCCAACTGCGACAGCGCCGCGGCGCTGACCGGGATGCACGAGGAACTGATCGACCGCTTCGGCCTGCCGCCGGAGCAAACGCAGGCGCTCCTCGCCTGCCACCGGCTGCGCCTGGTCGCGCGACCGCTCGGCGTCGTCAAGGTCGACGCGGGTCCCGAGCGCACGCAGGTCCAGTTCGGGCCCGAGCCGTCCTTCGATCCGGGCAAGCTGATCGCGCTGGTGCAGCAGGACGGGCGCTACCGCTTCGCCGGTCCGGATCGGCTCAGAATCGAACGCGCGGCACCGACGCTCGAGGAGCGCGTCGCTTTGGTCGAAGCCTTTCTCGGGCGGCTGACATGAAATCTCAAAGCGCACCGTCCGCGACGCTGCCGCCGCAGGTGCATGTCTTCATCCGCGACTGGCTGTCGTCGAACAACGTGCTGCTCAAGGGACGTGGCGGGAATATCCTGATCGACTCCGGGTATGTCCGGCACGTACCCATGACCCTTGCACTGCTTGCGACGCCGCAGGGGCTCGCCGGGGCGCCGCTGGCCAAGCTCGTCAACACCCACTGCCACAGCGACCACATGGGGGGCAACGCAGCCATCCAGGCGCGCTACCGCTGTCCGGTGATGCTGCCGCAGGGCGAGGCGCCGCTGATCGATGCGTGGGACGAGAAAGCGCTTTTGCTCGGCTACTGCGACCAGCGCGCGGAGCGGTTTCACTACGACGAAATCATCAAGCCCGGAGAATCGCACGTCTGGGGCGATCTGGAATGGCGCGCGCTCGCCGCGCCGGGCCACGATATGGGCGCGCTCGTCTTCTACAACCCCGAACACCGGATTCTGATCTCGGGAGACGCGTTGTGGCAGAACGGCTACGGCTTCGTCATGCCGCTGGAAATCGATCCGCGCGCGCTGCCGGCCACCCGCGCGACGCTCGAGATGCTCGCGCGGCTGGACATACGTACGGTCATCCCCGGTCATGGGGAGCCCTTCGGCGATGTCGCCGCGGCGCTCGAGCGCGCGTTTCAGCGGACCGCGGCGTTCGAGGCCGACACGCTGCGCGTGGTGCGACATGCGCTCAAGGTCGTGCTGACGTTCGCGTTGCTGGACAAGCAGCGGCTCGCCGCCGCCGAGCTGCCGGCCTACATCGACCGCATCGACATCTATCGCGAGTTCAACCAGCGTTTTTTCCGTCTTCCTGCAGCGGCACTCGCCAAGCTGCTGCTCGAAGAGCTCGAACGCGTGGGTGCGGTACGGCGCGAAAACGGCTGGCTGCGCCCGGCGTGAGCTGGCGGAAACGGCCAAGCTCGCGATGGTCGCCAAAACCGGCGATGAAGCCGCGTTCAAGGCACAGGTCGGCGCCACCGGCAAGGCCTGCGACAACTGCCACGACGATTTTCGCGCCAAGTGACCTGACCGCACGCGATCCGTTTCCACGCCTGCTGCCCGATGAGTGAAGGGTGGCGAGAAAAGCCAGGCCGTCGGTTCGCCTGGCTTTTTTCATCGATGCGCTCCGATCGATGCGCGCGGGTCGATGCGTGTTAATCGATGCGTTCAGTTCAAGTCAATGTCGCGCGCGGCGTTGCTGCAGCGTATGCAAGGCTGTCAGGCAGAGTGCTAGCCAGGCAACCCCCTCTGCAAAAGCCGCCAATACATCGCTCAAATAATGGACACCCAGATAGATGCGGCTCAACGCCACCAGCACAACGAGCAAGAACGCGCCCAGTACAATCAGAACCCGCCAGCGCCACTTGCTTACGTGTGTCACCACGTATGCGGCCAATACGCCATAAAACATGGTGGCTCCAGCCACATGTCCGCTGGGAAAGCTGGACGTGGTCAATGTAAGAATGGCGTCCTCGAAGTGCGGGCGTGTGCGGTGAAATGCGTACTTCGTCATTACATTGAGCAGCATGCCTCCTGGCACGATGATTCCCAGGGCCTTCAGCCAATACCAGTCCCGCGTCCATGTCAAAAAGATGGCCACTACCAGGACAAACGAACTGGTGCCTGCAATGCCGTGCACATTTGTAATCATCAGCATCAACTGGGTCAAAACGGGAGTGGCGTGGGCGTGAAACCAGTTGGCGACCTGGCCATCAACCACCGTCAGAGGATCCCCGGTCAATACGTCTTCGGCAATGCCACCAAAGAGCCAGCTCGCACCAATGAGCACCAGCGCGCCCAGCGTAAGACTAAGTCCCATATAGCT
>DAIQRF010000172.1:0-5544 GCA_036786505.1 Casimicrobiaceae bacterium
GCTCAGAACATCAGTGGTTTGGCACGGGCGATGGTGCAGCACGGGCTGTTGTCCGAATACGACGCCGAGGCGCTTCAGGGACAGGCGCAGACGGCGAATATCGGCTTCGTCGAGCAGATGCTGCTTTCCAAGCGGATGAACGCCGCGCAGGTCGCCGTCTTCGCATCGCGCGCATTCGGCGCGCCGTTGTTCGATCTCACCGGTTTCGATCTCGACCAGATCAACAAGGACTTCGTCGACGCCAGAATAGCGGTAACGCGACGCATCCTGCCGCTGCATAAGCGCGGCAATCGGCTGTTCGTCGCGGTGTCCGACCCGGCGAATATGCAGGCGCTGGACGAGGTCCGGTTCAAGACCAATCTGGTGATCAATGCCGTCGTCGTCGAGGACGACAAGCTCGGCCATGCTATCGCCAAGGTTGTCGAGTCCCTCGGCCAGAGTCTGAAGGACCTGGTCAGCGCCGACGATCTCGAAGTGGATCTTCAGGAAGCCAGCAGCCAGAGCCAGACCGATGAAGACGGCAATCCCGACGTAGATGATGCGCCGGTCGTCAAATACATACAGAAGATTCTTCTCGACGCCATCGCGACCGGCGTGTCCGACATCCATTTCGAACCCTACGAAAAATTCTATCGGATCCGCTATCGCCTGGACGGCGTGCTCAAGGAAGTGGCCCAGCCGCCGCTGGTGATCAAGGACAAGATGGCGTCACGCATCAAGGTGATTTCCAAGCTCGACATTTCCGAAAAACGCGTGCCGCAGGACGGGCGCATGAAGCTCGTGTTGAACAAGACTCGATCGATCGATTTTCGCGTAAGCACTCTGCCCACGCTTTACGGTGAAAAAATCGTCCTCCGTATTCTCGATGCGGCCGGCGTCAAGCTCGGCATCGAAGCGCTCGGTTACGAGCCCGATCAGCAACAGATGCTGCTCAACGCCATCGGCCGTCCGTACGGAATGATTTTGGTCACCGGCCCTACCGGCAGCGGCAAGACCGTGTCGCTCTACACATGCCTTAACATCCTGAATCAGCCGGGTATCAATATCTCCACTGCCGAGGACCCTGCGGAAATTCAGCTCCCGGGCGTCAACCAGGTCAACGTGAACGAAAAGGCGGGACTGAATTTCGCCAACGCCTTGCGCGCATTTCTCCGCCAGGACCCGGACATCATCATGGTGGGCGAAATCCGCGATCTGGAAACAGCCGACATTTCGATCAAGGCCGCGCAAACCGGCCACCTCGTGCTTTCAACTTTGCACACCAACGACGCGGCGGCAACCTTGATGCGCCTGGCCAATATGGGCGTTCCAGCGTTCAACATCGCCTCGAGCGTGATTCTCATCACCGCCCAGCGGCTTGCACGCAAACTGTGCACTCAATGCAAGCGCCCGGAAGAAATCCCGCCTGAAGCCCTGCTGCAGGCGGGATTTTCCGAGCAGGACCTCGACGGTTCCTGGCAGGCGTATGGTCCGCTCGGCTGCGACCATTGTCTCGGCACCGGATACAAAGGGCGGGTCGGAATCTACGAAGTGATGCCGATCACCGACGACATGCGGCAGGTCATCATGCGCAACGGCACCGTTCTCGACATCGCCGAGCAGGGTAAGAAGGAAGGCGTACGCAATCTGCGCCAGTCGGGACTGCTGAAGGTCAAACAGGGTTTGACGTCCCTCGAAGAAATCGAGGCCGTTACCAACGAGTAATCGCGACGGGAATCACCATGGCTACCGCAACCGTACAGCGCAGGGCAAGAGCACCTCAGCGAAAAGAGGTCAAGGAATTCACTTTCCTCTGGGAAGGCTTCGACCGCAGCAATCGCAACGTCCGCGGAGAAATGAAGGCTGCCTCGGAGACGGTCGTTACCAGCAATTTGCGCCGGCAGGGAATTCGCATCACCAAGGTTCGGCGGCAGACATTCCGCGGCGGTCGCCGCGTCAGCGAAAAAGACATCACTTTCTTCACCCGCCAGCTCGCCACCATGCTCAAGGCCGGCGTGCCGTTGCTGCAGGCGTTCGAAATCGTCGCCCGCGGACACAGCAATGCGCGCTTTGCACGCTTGATGATGGATATCAAGGGCCGGGTCGAAGCCGGCTCCAGCTTGTCGCAGGCCTTTCGGGAGCATCCCGCGCAGTTCGACGCGCTGTACTGCAACCTGGTCAACGCCGGAGAAACGGCCGGCATGCTCGATGGCATTCTGGAACGGCTGGCGACCTACAAGGAGAAGATTCTCGCCATCAAGAGCAAGATCAAGTCGGCGCTGTTCTACCCGATCTCGGTTATCGTGGTGGCAATTGTGGTCGTCTGGGTAATCATGATCTGGGTTATTCCTGCATTCAAACAGGTATTCACGAGCTTTGGCGCCAACCTGCCGGTACCCACGTTGATCGTCATGGCCATTTCAGACTTCTTCGTTTCCTACTGGTGGTTGATGGCGCTGATCGTCGGCGGCACCATCTTCGGATTTTTTTTCATGCTGCGCCGCTCGCAAACATTCCGATTCGCGGTCGATCGCATATCTTTGAAGATTCCAATCATTGGCGAGATTCTCACCAAAGCGACCATCGCCCGCTGGACGCGGACGCTGGCGACGATGTTCGCCGCGGGCGTGCCCCTGGTGGAGTCACTCGATGCGGTCGCGGGCGCGTCGGGAAATGCCGTCTATATCGCCGGCACGCGCCGGATCCAGACCGAAGTCAGCACAGGAACGAGCCTGACCAATGCCATGCACAACACCGGTCTGTTCCCGACCATGGTGCTGCAGATGACGCAGATTGGTGAGGAATCGGGTTCGCTCGACGGCATGCTGTCCAAGGTTGCCGATTTTTTCGAGCGCGAGGTCGATGATGCGGTCGCAGCACTTTCGAGCCTGCTCGAGCCAATCATTATCGTCTTTCTGGGCGTGGTGATCGGGGGTCTGGTGGTCGCAATGTACCTGCCGATCTTCAAGCTCGGCGCCGTCGTCTGATCTTGCAGAGCCCGGACGTGGCGCCGTGCCGGCATCGCGGAGCCGTGTCCGCTTCGACATTGCCGCTTGGCGCCGGCACCACGCTCGTCCCGCGGCGCTTCGTGCAGCGCCGCGCCCAACGTGTTCGGCCGGCCAACACGAGTTCGCTTGGCTGAGATCTCGTCCCTCCGCTAGGCCATGGCAGTCGAACTCATAACCATGCTCATCCTCGCTGCTGTCGTCGGTCTTTGCATCGGCAGCTTTTTGAACGTCGTCATCCACCGCCTTCCCCGGATGCTGGAACAGGGATGGCGGACGCAGTGCGCCGAGCTTTCAGGCGAGACTTCGCCACCGGCGGCGCGCTACAACCTTCTGGTCCCGCGATCGCAATGTCCCGCGTGTGGCCATCGGATCGGCGCGCTCGAGAACATCCCGGTGATCAGCTATCTGTTTCTGCGCGGTCATTGCCGCGCCTGCAACGCGTCGATCTCGACGCGCTATCCGATCGTGGAATTGATGACGGCCGCGTTGACGGTCGTGGCGATTGTGCGTTTCGGGGCGACGCCGGCCGGTATTGCGGCAAGCGTTTTCCTCTGGACGCTGGTGGCGTTGACGTTCATCGATTTCGATACGCAACTCCTTCCCGATAACCTTACCTTGCCTCTGCTTTGGGCGGGGCTGTTTGCAAACCTCGTCGGAGCGGTCCCCTCGGTCACTCTTCGCGATGCCGTGGTCGGAGCCATCGCCGGTTATCTTCTGCTGTGGGTGATCTATTGGGCATTCAAGTTGATCCGAGGCAAGGAAGGCATGGGCTACGGCGACTTCAAATTGCTCGCCGCGCTCGGTGCCTGGCTCGGCTGGCAGATGCTGCCGTTGATCGTGCTTCTGTCTTCGGTCGTCGGTGCAGCGATCGGCATCAGCCTGGTCGTGTTCAAAGGACGCGACCACCAGATTCCGTTGGCGTTCGGCCCCTATCTCGCGATTGCCGGCGCGATTGCGCTCTTTTTCGGCAAGCCGTTGGTCGCGCTTTACCTTCCCGGTTGAGGCGTGGCCTACGTCGTCGGCATGACGGGCGGCATCGGCAGCGGCAAAACGGAGGTCGCCAAGGCCTTCAGCGCACTGGGCGTCGAAGTCGTGGATGCCGACGCGATTTCGCATCGCCTTTCGATGCCAGGACAAGCCGGACACGCCGCGATCGCCGCCGCATTCGACCCCGCGGTGCTACTCCCGTCCGGCGAGCTGGATCGAGCGGAGCTTCGCCGCCGCGCTTTTGCCGATCCCGCGGCGCGAGCGCGGCTCGAGGCCGCCGTGCACCCGCTGATCAGGCGCGAGGTCGATCGAGAGATTGCTGCATGGCGCGGCATCTATGGTGTGGTGGTCGTCCCCTTGCTTATCGAGCGCGGCGGCCTCAGCAACCGGGTGGACAGGGTGCTGGTGGTCGATTGCCCCGAGGACGAGCAGATTCGTCGAGTCGTCGCCCGCAGCGGGCTTTCGTCGACGGAGGTGCGAGCCATCATGACGACCCAACTCGATCGCCTTGCTCGGCTTCGGGACGCGGACGACGTTCTCGACAACAGCGGGTCGCCCGATGCCATTGCCCCGCAGGTCGCCGGGCTCGATCGGCGGTACAGAGAGCTCGCGGCGGAACGTCGCCGCGCAATGTAAGGGCGCTATGTGCGTGAATTCCTCAGGGACGTCGGCTGCACTTGGGGCAGAATGTTGCAGTCTCCGGCGCCGAGCCTGACGTGATCCGTTACGAACACCCGCTGAACGAGCGCATACGAACCATGATGCGGCTCGAGGATCTGTATCGTCGCGCTCTGTTCTTCAACGCGGCAACCGCGCCGGCTGATCACCACGCCGCGCTGCTCGCGCTGTTCGAGATCGCCGACGTGTCGTCGAGGGCCGACCTCAAGACCGACATCCTGCAGGAGCTCGAACGACAGCGCCAACTGCTCTCGCCGCTCAGGCACAATCCCGCGATCGAGCACGAAGCGCTCGAGTCGCTACTCGCTGAAGTCGACGACGTCAGTGCACGGCTGCTGACGCAGAGCGGTAAAGTCGGCGCGCACCTTCGCGACAACGAGTGGCTCATGGCGATCAAGCAGCGCACCGCCCTGCCAGGCGGCGTGTCGGAATTCGATCTGCCGGCGTTTCACTACTGGCTGCATCTCGATCCGCTTACGCGGCAGCGCGATCTGGAAGCCTGGCTGGCGCCGCTGCTTCCGATCCATGAAGGCTTGTCGATCGTCCTGCGCATACTGCGCGAAAACGGCAAGACGGGGAGGCACACTGCCGTTCACGGCGTATTCCAGCTCATGCTCACCACCGCCAAGGTAGCGCAATTGCTGCGACTGTCGCTCACCGACGACCTGTCGTGCGTGCCCGAAATCAGCGCCAACAAGTACGCGCTGAACATCCGATTTCTGGGCATCGCGGGCATGGATCGTGGAGCGGTATACGAGGGCAACGTCGAGTTCGACTTGACGTTCTGTAACCTGTAGTACCGTCTTTTGCCGTCCAGCGGCGTCCGGCATTTCTCTGCAAGTGCCTATTAAATAACGAAGTTCTGTCCTATACTGCCTTGTATGGTCCACCA
>DAIQRF010000173.1:0-5509 GCA_036786505.1 Casimicrobiaceae bacterium
CAGCGGAATCCGAGCTTGTAACTGGTGTACAGAAAGGTTGCGCCGAACGCGAGCAGAATCGCCGCGACAACCACCTCCATGGTGCGCATCAAGACCACAGGGCGGCCATCGTCACCGCTCGTGCTGCTGTCTTTTTCCATCGTCGATGCCCGCCGCGTCGAATGAGCTGTCAAATCAGCAAGGCTTGGGACGCGTCATCGCGACCGAGGCATCAAGCGAATGCGCTTGAGCGATGGTCGCGACTCGGCGAATCCCAGGCCTCCGCTGCGCTCAGCCTATTTCTTGGCCATGAAGCCTGCTTTTTCCATCAAGCTCTTGTGCGTGGCTTCCGCCTGCTCGACCCACTTGACGTACTCGGCGCCGGTCATGAACGACTGGTTGAACGCCGCCTGCTCGGTGAACGCCTTCCAGTCCGGCGTTTCCCTGACCTTCTTGAACAAATCGATATAGAAGTCGACCTGCTCCTTGCTGACGCCCCCGGGCATGAAGATGCCGCGCAACATCAGGTACTCGACCGGCAGGCCGGAATCCTTGCAGGTGGGGATGTCGTACCACGACATGTCGGCCGTTACCTTGGTCTTGTAGGGCATGCGCTGCGAATCGAACACGCACAGCGGACGCAGCTTGCCTGCGCGCCACTGCGCCACCGCCTCGATGGGATTGTTGACCGTCGAGTCGATGTGCTTGCCTACGAGCTGCACGGCCACTTCGCCGCCGCCCTTGAACGGAATGTAGATGAACTTGGCGCCGGTGTTCTGCTCGATCCCTGCGGTGATGATCTGATCTTCCTGCTTCGAGCCGGTGCCGCCCATCTTGAACTTGTTCGGGCCTGCCGCCTTTATCGCATCGATGTACTCTTTGGCGGTCTTGTACGGCGTATCGGCGTTGACCCACAGGACGAATTCGTCAAGCGCCAGCATCGCGACAGGCGTCAGATCGCGCCAACTGAACGGCACGCCGGTCGCCATTGGCGTCGTGAACAGGTTCGACAGCGTAATGATGATCTTTTCCGGATCGCCCTTGCTGTCCTTGACGTCGAGGAAGCCTTGCGCACCGGCGCCGCCAGACTCGTTGACGACGATGATCGGCTGCTTCATCAGATGGTGCTTGCTCGCGACGCCCTGAATGAAGCGCGCCATCTGGTCGGCGCCGCCGCCGGTGCCCGCGGGCACGATGAACTGGACGGGCTTGGTCGGTTCCCATGCGGCAGCGACGACCGGAACGGCTGCGGCAAAGGCCCCTGCGATCAGCGCGCACAGCGCGCGCCGGAACATCAACGCTTGATGGATATGCATTTCACCCTCCTAAGGTGGCTGTAGATCCCTGACAACCTGCCCGCTGTCGGCGGGGCCTCTTACCGTACTCGCGCCGAAAGGCCGGCATTGATCGCGAGAATTCTCGCACGATGCAAATGCCTTCGCCTCGGCTACTTCACCAGCAGAACCGGCACTTCGATCAATTGCACGACCTCGGCCGCAACCGAACCGAGCAGCATGCCCGCGATCGGACCCAGCCCGCGCGTTCCCATCGCAACCTGCCCGGCGGCCAGCTCCTTGACGTACTTTGCCACGGTTTCGGCGATATCGCCTACACCAATGTGAAACGCGTGCTTGACTCCTGCCGCGTTGAGCAAGCGGCGCGCCGGCGTCAATGCGGCGACGCCTTCGTCATGATAGTAGTCATCGAGATCGGCGCGGTTGACGTGGCGTCCGATGTTACCCGGAGTGATGGGCATCTGCACGTTCAGCAAATGGATGTCCGGCGCTTCCTTGCATATTGCTGACAATTCGATGACGTACTTGACCGCGCGGCTTGAGCACTCCGAGCCATCGATGAGTACCAAGATCTTCAGCATTGATCAACGCTCGCGCGGTTCGCGTTCAATTCGATCTGCTCTGCCGCACGTTCGCGGCCAGATCGATCGTCTTTGTCTCGGCCTTCGCCGCCCGCGCTGCCAGCAGCTTTCCGATCGCGACCACCATCGCCGCGCCCAGAACCTGTGTCCAGCTTATCTCGCCGATCACCGGCAGGTTGAAGGTGATCCATGGCATGTGAGCGGCAATCCAGCCGACGACGATTGGGTCGCTGTCCAGCATATCGCCGGCTACCCATCCCAGCAGCGCCGCGCCGAAGGTGATGATGATCGGAAATCTGCCGATCAGCTTCAGGACGAGCGTGCTGCCGAAGACGACCACCGGAATGCTGACGCCGAGTCCGAGCATCAGCAGAGTCAAGTCCCCCTTGGCTGTCGCCGCGACCCCGATGATGTTGTCGGTGCTCATGATCAGGTCGGCAACCAGGATGGTTCGCATGGCAGCCCATGCGCTCCGGCCGCCCTTGACGCCGCCCTCGCCTTCGTCACCGGGGATCAGCAACTGCACTGCGATCCAGAACAACAGCAGGCTGCCGACGAGCCTCAGGTAAGGGAGCTCGAAGACCTCGGCTGCAATGATGGTCAACGCCACGAGGATTATCGTCGCCGCGACGCTGCCCCAGATGATCGCCTGCTTCTGCTGGCGCGGCGGCAGCGAGCGTGCGGCCAGCGCGATCACTACCGCGTTGTCGCCGGACAGGACGATGTTGACCATGATGATCTCGCCCAATGCGAGCCAGAATGCCGGGCTGGCCAGATGATGGATCATGCGTGCTTCGCGCCGGGAACCCGCGTGGACGGTGACGGTTGCAAAGTGCCCGTCAGATCAGGCCCGCACCGCGAGCCCACTGGTATTTGGCGCCGAGCACCGCGACCGGCATTTCGGTCGTGTACGGGTACGCGGGAATGCCGTGGTCGAACAGATACTCCGCCGCCTCCTCGACCTGGACGTCGCCGGCCAGCGAAGCCACGACCGGCTTCTCGATGCCCTTCGCCCTCATCTCCTCGACCACCTCGACCATGATCTTGGCGAACACCATCGGCGGCGTGACGATCGTGTGCCAGTAACCGAGGATCAGCGCGTGGATACGCGGATCCTCGAGACCTAGTCGAACCGTATTCTGGTAGGTCTTTGGCGGCTCGCCGCCGGTGATGTCGACCGGGTTGCCCGCCGCGCCGAACGGAGGAATGAACTTACGAAACGCCGCGTCCAGGTCGGGCGGCATCGCCATCAGCGACAGCTTGTTGTCGACGCAGGCATCGGACAGCAGCACGCCCGACCCGCCGGCGCCGGTGATGATGATGACGTTTTCGCCCTTCGGTGTCGGCAGCACCGGAATCGCTCGCGCGAACTCGAGCAGATCGCGCAGACTGCGAGCGCGGATCACGCCGGATTGCTTCAGCACGTCCTCGTAGATCTTGTCGTTGCCGGCAAGCGCGCCGGTGTGCGAGCTTGCCGCCCGCGCACCCATACTGGTGCGGCCTGCCTTCAGCATGACGATGGGTTTTTTCTTCGACACGCGCTTGGCGACCTCGGCGAACGCGCGGCCGTCCTTCAAGTCCTCGCAATGCTGGGCGATGATCTGGGTGTTGTCGTCCTGTTCGAAGAACGTCAGCAGATCATCCTCGTCGATGTCGGACTTGTTGCCCAGTCCTACAATCGCCGAGACGCCCATTTTCGCCGAGCGCGAGAAGCCGATGATCGCCATGCCGATGCCGCCCGACTGTGACGACAGCGCTGCCTTGCCCTTGACGTCGTACGCAGTGCAGAACGTCGCGCACAGGTTCTTGGGCGTGTAATAGAAGCCATAGATGTTGGGCCCCATCAGCCGCACGCCGTATTTGCGGCCGATGTCGACGATTTCCTGCTGTCCTGCGACGTTGCCGGTCTCGGCGAAGCCCGAGGGTATGAGCACCGCGCCGGGAATCTTCTTCTCGCCGACTTCCACCAGCGCCTGCGCGACGAACTTGGCCGGGATCGCGAACACCGCGACGTCGATGACGCCGGGAACATCCTTGACGCTCTTGTATGCCTTGCGGCCCATGATCTCGCCGGCCGAGGGATTGATCGGATAGATCTCGCCCTTATAGCCGCCGTTGATGAGGTTCTTCATCACCGAGTTGCCGATCTTGCCTTCTTCGGTGGACGCTCCGATCACCGCGACGGCGTCGGGCTTCATGATCCGGTTCATATCGCGCACGATATCGTCGTGGCTCGGCCGATAACGCGCCGGCGCCGGCGAGAAATCGACCACGATGCGCACGTCGGCGGCGATCGCGCCGCGCTTGGTCGCGAACACCGGGTTCAAATCCATCTCGGTGATATCGGGAAAATCCGAGATCAGCTCGGATATGTGCTGAATCAGGGTGGCAAGCGCTTCGCGATCGACCGGGTCAGAGCCGCGAACGCCCTTCAATATTTCGGCCGCGGCGATGCCGTCGAGCATCGACAGCGCGTCTTCGCGTGTCGCCGGCGCCAGCCGGAACGTGATGTCCTTCAGCACCTCGACCAGAATACCGCCGAGCCCGAAGGCGACCAGCTTGCCGAACGACGGGTCGGTGACCGCGCCGATGATCACCTCCTGGCCGCCCTCCAGCATCTGCTGCACCTGGACGCCGAGAAGCTTGGCCTTGGCATCGTACTTCTTGGCGTTGGCCATGATCGTCGCGAAACCCTTTTCCGCTTCGTCGGCGCTCTTCACCCCGACGATGACGCCGCCCGCTTCGGTCTTGTGCAGGATCTCCGCGGAGACGATCTTGAGCACGACCGGAAAGCCCATGACGGAGGCGATCGTTGCCGCCTCGGCGGCCGAGGTCGCGACACCTTCTTTCGGCACGGCGATACCGTACGCGTCGCAGACCAGCTTGCCCTCCGGCGCTGTCAGCGAGGTGCGGCCCTCGGCCTTGACTTTGTCTAGAATCTTCCTGACCGCAGCTTTGTCACGCGCCATGTTTTTCCTCTGGAGCGGTATGCGCCGCCCGTTGCGGCGGAGTCGCTTCGCTTATTGCTTGTTGGTTATCGCGTGTGATTGTCGCGTGGTGATCGGCGCGCCGTCAGATCGCACCCGAGGTGCGCAGCTCCGCGACCTGCTCCGAGCTGTAGCCAAGCTCCGCCAGAACCTGGTCGGTATGCTCGCCAAGCAGCGGTGAGCGCGTTACGTCGGTCGCGCTTTCGGACATCTTGATCGGGTTGCCCACGGTCAGGTATTTGCCGCGCTTGGGATGATCGACTTCGACCACCGTTCCCGTCTTCCGCAGCGACGGCTCGTCGGCGATCTCCTTCATGGACAGAATCGGGCCGCACGGAATGTCGTACTTGTTCAGGATGTCCATCGCCTCGAACTTGGTCTTGGTCTTGGTCCACTCCTCGACGCCGGCGAAGATGTCCATGAGGTGAGGCAGGCGAGCCTTAGGCGTCGCGTAGTCGGGATGCGTCAGCCAATCTTCCCGGCCGATGACTTTGCAGATGTCCTTCCACACCGGTGCCTGCGTAATGAAATAAATATAGGCGTTGGGGTCGGTCTCCCAGCCCTTGCATTTGAGGATCCAGCCGGGCTGGCCGCCGCCGGACGCGTTGCCGGCACGGGGGACTGCGCCGCCGAACTTGCCGTTCGGATACTGAGGATATTCCTCCAT
>DAIQRF010000174.1:0-5482 GCA_036786505.1 Casimicrobiaceae bacterium
CAGAATCTCCCCTGCGCGCTGTCGAGCGCCAGCCAGGCAGCGGCGTATCTGCAGCAGAAGCTCGGCATCTCCTTCGGAGAAACCACCGCCGACGGCCTGTTTACGCTCAAGGAAGGCGAATGCCTGGGCGCCTGCGGCGACGCGCCGGTGCTGCTGGTCAACAACAAGCGCATGTGCAGCTGGATGAAACCCGACAAGCTCGACGGCTTGATCGCCGAGCTTTCCGCGGAAGCGAAGCGGTGAACGCGCCGGCCGAATTTCTGGACTACGGGCCCGACGCGGTCATCCTTGCCGGCCTCAACGGTCGCAACTGGGGACTCGACGACTACGTCGCGCGCGGCGGCTACGAAGGGCTGAAAAAGATTCTCGCCGAAAAAATCGTGCCCGCGAACGTGATCGCGGAAGTGAAGCGATCCGCGTTACGCGGCCGTGGCGGCGCCGGTTTTCCGACCGGGCTCAAGTGGAGCTTCATGCCGCAGCAGTACAGCGGAGACAAGTACCTGGTGTGCAACTCCGACGAAGGCGAGCCGGGCACTTTCAAGGACCGCGACATCCTGCGCTACAACCCGCACATTCTGATCGAGGGCATGGCCATCGCCGCCTATGCGATGGGCTGCAGGCGCGGCTACAACTACATCCACGGCGAAATCTGGGACGCCTATGAGCGCTGTGAAGAAGCGCTCGAGCAGGCCTACCAGGGGGGGATGCTCGGCGACAACATTCTCGGCAGCAACTTCAGCTTTCATCTGTACAACCATCACGGCTACGGCGCATATATTTGCGGCGAGGAGACGGCGCTGCTGGAGTCGCTCGAAGGCAAGAAGGGCATGCCGCGGTTCAAGCCTCCCTTTCCGGCGAGCGTCGGTCTCTACGGTAAACCGACGACGATCAACAACACCGAGACCTTTGCCGCGGTACCGGGGATCATTCGCCACGGGGCGGAAGCGTTTCTGAATCTTGGCCGATCGAACAACGGCGGCACCAAGATTTTTTCGGTCTCGGGCGACGTCGAGCGGCCGGGCAACTACGAGGTCAAGCTTGGTCTGCCGTTTGCCGCGCTCCTCGAGATGGCGGGCGGCATGCGTGGCGGACGCAAACTCAAGGCGTGCATTCCCGGAGGCTCGTCGATGCCGGTGCTGCCCGCTGAAGTGATGATGGCGACCGACATGGATTACGACTCGATTGCCAAAGCCGGATCGATGCTCGGATCCGGCGCGGTGATTATCATGGACGAGACGCGCTGCATGGTGCGCTCGCTGCTGCGGCTGTCGTATTTCTATTTCGAGGAGTCCTGCGGTCAGTGCACGCCCTGCCGGGAGGGAACCGGATGGCTGTGGCGCGTCGTCAACCGTATCGAGCACGGGCAGGGCCGCAACGAAGACCTCGCCTTGTTGTTGAGTGTGTCCGACAACATCGCCGGCCGCACCATATGCGCATTGGGCGATGCCGCCGCGCTGCCGGTCAAGAGCTTCATCAAGCATTTTCGCGACGAGTTCCAGCACCACATCGAGCACAAGCAGTGTCTGGTCCCCGACTATGTCTGAGACCAAAATGTTGAAACTGGAAGTCGACGGCAAGCCGGTCGCGGTAGCCAACGGCAGCACGGTGATGGACGCCGCGCACAAGCTCGGCGTGTACGTGCCCAATTTCTGCTGGCACAAGAAGCTGACCGTCGCCGCCAATTGCCGGATGTGCCTGGTGCAGGTCGAGAAGGCGCCCAAGCCGTTGCCCGCCTGTGCCACCCCGGCGGCGGAGGGCATGAAAGTGTGGACCCATTCCAACCCGGCGATCGTCGCGCAGAAAGGGGTGATGGAATTCCTGCTCATCAATCATCCTCTGGACTGCCCGATCTGCGATCAGGGCGGCGAATGCCAGCTGCAGGATCTCGCGGTCGGCTACGGCGCATCGAGCTCGCGCTACACCGAGGCGAAGCGGGTGGTGTTCAACAAGAACCTGGGTCCGTTGATCGCCACCGACATGACCCGCTGCATCCACTGCACGCGCTGTGTGCGCTTCGGGCAGGAAATCGCGGGCGTCATGGAGCTCGGTCTCGCTCATCGCGGCGAGCACGTCGAGATCCTGACCTTCGTCGGCAACACCGTCGACTCGGAACTGTCCGGCAACATGATCGATCTGTGTCCTGTCGGCGCGCTGACGTCGAAGCCCTTTCGATACCTGGCGCGGACCTGGGAGCTCGCCCGCCGGCGGTCGATCGCGCCGCACGACGGCCTCGGCAGCAACCTGATCGTGCAGGTCAAGAACGATCGCGTCATGCGCGTCGTTCCGCAGGAAAACGAGGCGATCAACGACTGCTGGCTTTCCGATCGCGACCGATTTTCGTATGAAGGCCTGAACGCGGAGAGCCGCCTGTCGAAGCCGATGCTGAAGCATGAGGGCTCGTGGCGCGAAACCGACTGGCAGACGGCGCTCGAATTCGTGGCCAGCGGACTCAAGCGCGTGCGTGAACAACACGGTGGCTCCGCGGTCGGCACGCTGGCGTCGCCGCACTCGACGCTCGAGGAGCTGTATCTCGCGCAAAAACTGACGCGCGGCCTCGGTAGCGACAACATCGACTTCCGTCTCCGCCAGTCCGATTTCACCGCCGATCCGGAATTCGCGGGTGAAAAGGGTGAAAGGGGCCCCGTGCCCTGGCTCGGCATGTCGATCGCTGACTTCGCCGCGCTCGACCGCGTGCTGGTCGTCGGCAGCTTCCTGCGCAAGGATCACCCGCTGCTTGCAGAGCGCCTGCGTCAGTCGGTAAAGCATGGCGCGCAGATATCCATTCTGCATTCCGCAGCTGACGATCTGCTGATCACGCTGGCGCACGAGTCCGTGGTCGCGCCCTCGCGTCTTCCGCGAGCGCTGGCCGAGATCGTCGTTGCCGCCGCAGCCGCGAGAGGCGCGCCCGTCTCCGCGGCGCTCGCCGGAATCGAGGCCTCCGATGTCGCGAAGGCGATTGCGGCGAGCCTGGCGGGCGGGGTTGGCAAAGGCGGCAAAGGCATTTTCCTTGGCAATTTCGCGCAGCAGCACCCGCAAGCGGCGCAGTTGCACGCATTGGCGCAGTCGCTCGCCGAGTTGACCGGCGCGCGGGCCGGCTTCCTGACCGAGGCAGCGAACTCGGTCGGCGGCTACCTCGCCTCCGCGTTGCCGAATGCAGGCGGTCTGAATGCGGCAACGATGCTCGGTGCCGGAGGCGGCGTCCCTCCAAAAGCATTCCTGCTCCTGCACGCCGAGCCCGAGCTGGATACGGCCGATCCGGCACGTGCTCGTGCGGCGCTTGCCGCGGCCGAATTGGTCGTTGCGCTGTCGCCGTTCAGGCATGGCGCGGTCGACTACGCCGACGTGCTGCTGCCGATCGCGCCTTTCACTGAAACGGCGGGCACCTTCGTCAATTGCGAGGGCCGGGCGCAGGCGTTCAACGCCGTGGTGCAGCCGCTTGGCCAGGCGCGTCCCGCGTGGAAAGTATTGCGGGTGTTGGGATCGATGCTCGGTCTGGCCGACTTCGGCTACGACAGCATCGAAGCCGTTCGCCGCGAGCTGCCGTCGCCGGAGGAGATCGCTCTCCGGCTGTCCAACGCGACCCAGGTCGCGATCGACGCGCGCGCGGTAGCTGGTGCCAATTACGGCGGCGCCAACGCGCCCGGTTCCGCGATCGAGCGCGTCGCCGACGTCCCCATTTATTTCACCGATCCGCTGGTCCGCCGCGCGCCGTCGCTGCAGAAGACACGCGACGCTCACGCGCCGCTCGCGCGCCTCAACGCAGCGACGCTGGCCGCGCTCAAGCTGACCGACGGTGGCGCCGCGCGCGTGCGTCAGGCGGGCGGCGAGGCGATGATGAAAATCGCGGTTGACGCGAGCGTGCCCGACGGATGCGTGCGCGTCGCGGCGGCGCACGCCACCACCAGCATGCTCGGCCCGATGTTCGGTCCGATCGGCGTGGAGCCCATGTGATGGACGAGCTGCTGCTGCCCGTGGAGCGTTTGTTCGGCGCGGCCTGGCCCGCGGTTTGGACGCTGGCGAAGATCATCGCCATCACCATTCCGCTGATCTTAAGCGTCGCCTACCTGACACTCGCCGAGCGCAAGATCATCGGCTGGATGCAGGTGCGCATCGGTCCCAATCGCGTCGGCCCGCTGGGGCTGCTGCAGCCGTTCGCTGACGTCTTCAAGCTCATCTTCAAGGAAATCGTGGTTCCGACCGGCGCCAGCCGGACGCTGTTCTTCGTCGCGCCGGTGCTGTCGATCGGTCCGGCGCTCGCGGCATGGGCGGTGATTCCGTTCGACGACGGCCTGGTCCTCGCCAACGTCAACGCCGGGCTGCTCTATATCCTCGCCATGACCTCGATCGGCGTCTACGGCGTGATCCTCGCCGGATGGGCGTCGAACTCCAAATACGCGTTCCTGGGCTGCCTGCGCTCGGCGGCGCAGATCGTTTCCTACGAGATCGCGATGGGCTTTGCGCTGGTCGGTGTGCTCATGGCGGCGTCGAGCCTCAACATCAGCGACATCGTCCGCAACCAGTCGGGCGGGGCGGCGCACTGGTACATCTGGCCGCTGTTTCCGCTGTTCGTGGTCTATCTCGTGTCCGGCATCGCCGAGACCAACCGCCATCCGTTCGACGTCGCGGAAGGCGAATCCGAGATCGTCGCCGGGTTCCACGTCGAGTACTCGGGCGTGGCGTTCGCGGTGTTTTTCCTCGCCGAGTACATGAACATGATCCTGATCTCGGCGCTGGCCTCGATCATGTTCCTGGGAGGGTGGCTCTCGCCGTGGCCGACCATCCCCGACGGCCTGCCCTGGCTTCTGCTCAAGATGTGCGGCGTGCTGTTCATCTTTCTCTGGATACGGGCGACGTTTCCACGCTACCGCTACGACCAGATCATGCGCCTGGGCTGGAAGGTGTTCATTCCGATAACGCTGGTGTGGATCGTGTTTCTCGGCGCGATGATGCAGACGCGCTGGGCGTATCTCTTTCACTGAGCTATTCCACCGAGGAAAGGGCCATGCTTCAAAGAGTGCGCGATTTCTTCAATACCTGGCTTCTGGTCGAGCTCTGGAAAGGGCTATGGGTGACCGGCGGTAATATGTTCGCGCGCAAGGTCACCGTGCACTTTCCCGAGGAAAAGACGCCGCAGAGCGGGCGCTTTCGCGGCTTGCACGCGCTGCGCCGCTATCCCAACGGCGAGGAGCGCTGCATTGCGTGCAAACTGTGCGAAGCGGTCTGCCCGGCGCTGGCGATCACCATCGAATCGGAACAGCGCGACGACGGCACGCGGCGCACCACGCGCTACGATATCGACCTCACCAAGTGCATCTTCTGCGGCTTTTGCGAGGAGAGCTGCCCGGTCGACGCGATCGTCGAGACCCGCATTCTG
Source organism: Casimicrobiaceae bacterium (assembly GCA_036786505.1). Lineage (GTDB taxonomy): Bacteria > Pseudomonadota > Gammaproteobacteria > Burkholderiales > Casimicrobiaceae > PALSA-1003. Next base: position 5,375 of record DAIQRF010000174.1, read on the forward strand.
GAATACCACGGCGAGAAGCGCGGCGACTTGATCTACACCAAGGTGATGCTGCTGGCGGTCGGTGACCGCTACGAATTCGAGACTGACTTCATCATTCGCGCGGCTCGC
>DAIQRF010000175.1:0-5380 GCA_036786505.1 Casimicrobiaceae bacterium
CCACGACCTTCAGCTACTGAGGAAGACGGTGATTGCAGGATGGCGAAGCCGCTCGATTGGCAGGCGTTGCTCGTGGACGGTTACGAACCGCTGAAGAAGGCGCAGCGCATCTTTCGCCGGCTCCCCCACGACCCGCGCTGCAAGCTGTGCCAGAACCCGTTCGCTGGCGTCGGCGGCAAGCACCGCGGCGCCGGCGCCGAGGCGCGCGTGGGCGTTGGCCATCGCACTATTGCTGCTGGTGCCCGCGGCGTCGTTCACGCTCTACCAGCGCCTCGGCAATCCGGTCGCCGCGATCGCCGCCACAGCCACAGGCGGCGGCACGGGCCACGAAGTGTCGGAGCGGCAAATCGCGGCGATGGTCGAAAGTCTCGCCGAGCGCCTCAAACAGCATCCGGAGGACGCCGACGGGTGGGTGCTGCTGGCGCATTCCTACCAGGCGCTCGAACGCTTCGCCGAGTCCGCCGACGCGTACGCGCGCGCCGACGCGCTCATCCCGAACAATGCGAGCCTGCTCGCCGATTATGCGGACGCGCTGGCCATGGCGCAGGGCCGCAGGCTGAGCGGCGCGCCGGCGGCGCTGATCCAACGTGCGCTCGCCATCGATCCCAAACACAAAAAGGCCCTGGCGCTGGCCGCGACGGTCGCCCTCGAAGGGCGCGATCTCGATACCTCGATTGCCTACTGGCGACGGCTGGCCACCGAGCTGCCGGCTGGGTCGGATGAAGCGCGCCAGGTGGCCGGTGTCATCGCCGAAGTCGACGCCGCCAAGCGCGAAGGCAAGGGCAGTCCCGTCGCGCCGTCCAAGCGCGCGGCCGCCAGCGAGCCGCCCGTATCTGTGCCGTCCACACCGCCGGGCAGCACGGGAGCCATGGGCTCGGCGATCGCGGGTCGTGTCGACTTGAACGCTGCGCTTGCCTCCAAAGTTGCGCTCAATGACACCGTGTTCATCTTCGCGCGCGCGGCCGAGGGGCCGCGCATGCCGCTTGCCGTGCTGCGCATTCCGGCGAAGGAGTTGCCGCGGGACTTTTCGCTCGACGACAGCATGAGCATGGCTCCCGGCGTCAAGCTTTCGGCGGCGCCGAGCGTCATCGTCGAGGCGCGAATCTCCAAGAGCGGCAACGCATTGCCGCAACCCGGGGACCTCTTCGGCCGAAGCGCACCGCTCAAGCCGGGCGCGACCGGTGTGCGCATTACCATCGATCAAGTCGTCCCGTAGCATTGCCGCAAGGCGCGGCGGTAATGCCGGGCACCCGTGCTATCATCATCGAAGAACAAATTCGCCCTATTGAGCCGCGCACCGCGCATGCGCCTGACGCAACCGCCCGCCTCCTGGCTACGCCGCAACACGCTTCGCGTGCTTGCGGCAATGGCTGCCGCGCACGTCGCACTCCCCGCTTCGGCGGCACCCGTCGACGACTTGCGCGCACAGGTCGAGGCCGGTCGTTCCGCAGCGGCTTATGCTGCTTTTTGCGCCGACGCGGCCGACCGGTCGGGCGAGTTCGACCTCTGGTGCGGCGTCGCCGCGGTCGATGTCGGACGACCTGGCGAGGGCGTCCTCGCGCTCGAGCGCTACGTGCTGCAGTTCCCCGACGACGTGCGCGCGCGGCTCGAGCTTGCGCGCGCCTATTTCTATGCGCGCGACGGCATGCGCGCGCGGCAGGAATTCGAAGCGGTCGCGCGGCTCAAGCCTCCGGCCGAGGTGCAGGCAGGCATCGACCGCTATCTGGCCGCGCTGTCGGTGCGCCAGGCGCGCTACCGCGGACGCAAGCTGTTCTACGTCGAAACGGGTGGCGGCTATGACAGTAACGCCAACGCAGGCGTGGCTCGGGCCGAGCTCGGGCTTCCGGTGCTGGGGCAGGTAACCATCAGCGACTTCGGCCTGCGCAGAGGCTCCAGTTTCGCCTGGCTTGCGGCCGGCGGCGAGATCAGCAAGCCGGTCACGCGCGGATGGACGCTCAACGCCGGCATCTCGGGCAACGGTACGTTTTATCGAAGCGCGTCGAAATTCGATCTGGCCAATTTCGGCGCATCGATCGGCGCCAGCTACCAGGCCGACCGCAACACCTATACCGGAAGCTACGCCCACGGCGAGATCACGCTCGACGGCTCGCGCTATCGCCGGACCGATGGTGTGGCGCTCGAGTGGCGCCGCGAGATCAACGAACGAGCTTCGTTCTCGCTTGCGCCGCAGTTCGCGCGCCTCGCCTACGCAGGAGACAATCGCGCGCGCGACGCCGATCTGACCGCGCTCTCCGCGAGCTACCGGCAGATCTGGCTCACCACCTGGCAGCCGGTGCTCAATGCGTCGGTCTTTTTCGGCGACGAGCGCAACCGTCAGGATCGGGGCGATCTCGGACGCCGCCTTTGGGGCGCTGGTGCCGACGCCACCGTTTCGCCATCGCCGTTGTGGGCGCTGAACGCCGGCGTCGGCTATGCCAACAGCGACTACCAAGCCGCCGTGCCGCTGCTCGACGTCACGCGGCGCGATCACAATGTAAGCGCGAATTGCGGCGCGCTCTACCTGATCAACGCCCACTGGAGCGCGCGCGCGGAATACCAATACTCGCGCAACAGCTCCAATCTCGAGCTCTATGAATATACGCGGCACGTGGGCGCGCTGAAGCTGCGCTATGAATTCAAATAGGAGCCCACGGTGAGCTTGCGCACGCGGTCGTTCCTGCAACTCTGGACGCTCCTTCTTTGTCTGCTCGCCGCCGGCGTTGCGTTTGGGCAGGCCGCCGGAAAGGTGCTGCTCGCGGTCGGCGATGTCGCGGCGCTGCGCGGGACGGAGCGGGTGCGACTGACGGCCGGCGCGGCGGTCAATGTCGGCGACACCGTCGTGACCGGCGCACAGAGCCACGCGCAACTTCGCTTCGCCGACGACGCGCTGGTGGCGCTGAAGCCCGATTCCGAGTTCCGCATCGAGCGCTACCATTTTAGCGGCGCCTCCGACAGCAGCGAAGTCGCCGTCTTCCGGCTGCTGAAAGGCGGCTTCCGTACGCTGACCGGACAGATCGGCAAGCTCAATCGCGACCAGTATCGATTGCTGACGACACAGGCGACGATCGGCATTCGCGGCACGCATTATCAGGTCCGGATCTGCGCCGCCGGCCAATGCACCAACGACGGAGCGCCGGCGCGCTCGGGCATGTACGGCGGCGTTTACGAAGGCCGCGTTGTCGTTTCGAATTCGCTCGGCGCCGACGAATACGGCGCCGAGGAATTCTTCTACGTTCCGGATGGCGAAGCACCGCAGCGCTTGCTCGCCCCGCCTGAATTTCTTTCGGATCGGCTCGACGGCCGCCGGCTTAAGCTGGCCCTGGCACCGGCGCCATTGCGTTTCGCCAAGGTACCGGCTATTGAGATCCCGCTTGCGCTCGGCGCGCCGTCGTTTACGTTTTCTGCCACCGAAGATCTGGCGACGCCGGGATTGGTCAGCACGGGAAAGACCGTGGTCGTCGGTTCCGATCGCTACACACTGGAGCTGGACTCGACCGCCAATCCCAAGCTTCAGCTCGGCATCGGCGGCGGCGGACAGATGACCTCGTTCAACAACGGACGGCTGGTCGCCAGCGTCGGGGCAGCGTCCATCGTCGACGTCGGCGGCGATGGCGCGGCGAGCGGCATTCCTTCGGGCAGCGGCTTGAACTGGGGACGCTGGCAAGGGCCGGGCTCGACCATTGCACAGACGCTCGGCAATCAGGTCGTGCCCAACGACGGCGGCAACTTGCACTACCTCTACGGCAACATTGCGACTTCGATGCCGACCTCGGGCCAGGTGTCGTACGCGCCCATCGGCGGGACTCGGCCCACGGACTCGGCCACCCGCGCCGTCGGCACCTTGATTTCCGGCGGCGCCATCAATGTCAACTTCACCACCGCCCAGCTCGCGCTTACCGGACTCGCGGTCGGGTTCGGCAACGCGACCTACACCATGGCCGGGTCGACCAGTATCCTCAATGGCCAGTTTTCGACGGCGCCGGTGGGCGTCAACGTCGGCTGCACGGGCGGCGGGTGCCAATCGCTCATTGCCGGCAACTTCGCCGGCTTCTTTGCCGGGCCCGGTGCCGCGGGCATCGGCCTCGACTATTATTTCAATGCCCGGAGCGGAAGCGTCATCGAAGGCGTGGCCGCCTATCGCAAATGCGCGATCCCCGGTAAATGCTAAAGGCGCTGGCCCTGACCGTGGCGGGCTGGAAGAACGTCTGACCAGCGCCAAGTGTACTGAGTCAGAAATTCACTCGATAGTTCGCGGCGCTTATGGGTCAATGCGCGGCCGTCATGCTGCGTTACTCCGCCTCACCGTACCAAAAGGTATGCTTCCGGCCTCGTGCCTTGCCTGACGACCGTTTTCATCCGCTCCTTTATCTTCGGAATTTCTGACTCAGTACACTAGAGGTAGTCGTCGAGCATCGTTTCGTCGAAGGCGATGCGCCTTCCCAGCTTCCGATACGTCGCGCCGATCCACTGCCTCGCGGCGAGCGTGCCGGCATGCCTCAGTGCGTTCAGGAAGTCCCAGTCGGTGTTGAGCGCGCTGCCCGCATGCAGCCCGGCAAACGCCGCCGGATCCTTGATCAGGTGCAGATTGATGCGGCGCATCGATGGATCGTCGATCTTTCCATCGTCGATCAAGCGCGTGATCAGGCGAATGGCCCGGATCTCGCGGATCAGACAAGCGTTCAGCGTAATTTCGCGAAAGCGCTCCTTGATCTCGGCAGCATGTCGCGGAAGCCGTGGCGCACGGCTGCTGGTCAACGAAACCAGCACGATGTCTCCGGCCTCGCATTCGTTGATCAGCGGAAAGATTGCCGGATTGGCGACGTAGCCTCCGTCCCAGTAGTATTCGCCGTCGACTTCGACCGCCTGAAACATCGTCGGCACGCAACTGGTCGCCATCAGTGCATCGGCGCTGATCTCACGGTTGTGAAAGATTCTTATTTTCCCCGTCTGGACGTGGGTCGCAGCGAGAAAAAGCTTGCAGCCGTCCCACTTCCGGATGGCATCGAAGTCGAAAAATTCTTCGACCAGTGATCGGAACGGGTTGTAGTTGAGCGGGTTCGCGGTGTAGGGTGAAACGTTGCCGATCATCGGCTCGAAGAACGCCCGCAGGATCATCGCCGGCGCCGTGGTGAGGTTGTGATCGCCGCGCATCCTGCCTGCGGGATCGGCGAACATCGGCGCCACACGTCGCGCGAGCTCGTGTGTGCGCCGCCAGAAGTCTTCCAGCGATCGTATCGCGCCCGCCTCGCCGCCCTGTATCAACCCGTGTACCACCGCGGCGGCGTTCATCCCTCCGGCCGCGGCCGCCTGGGGCGCCGCGGTTGGAGCAGCCGCTGCCGCGGGGGCTGTCGTAGGCGCTGCCGCGGGGGCTGTCGTAGGC
>DAIQRF010000176.1:0-5379 GCA_036786505.1 Casimicrobiaceae bacterium
GGTTTGCCCAGGGCAACGGCGGCTGCGACCTGATGCAGCATGTCGGCCAGCGCCGCGTTCTCGGAAATCGTCCGCTCGCCGAAGCTGGAGTTGGTGTTGATGGTGAGCGTGAATGCGCCGCTGGAGACTGCCATCAGACGTCGATCCCTGCTCTGGAAATCCACGACGTCACGGCGACGCTCGGACCGGTCCCGGCCACAACCACATACGCCTTCAGATATCGGTAGTAGATGCGCTGCATCAGGTTGGTGAACGGGAATTGCAGGATCGTGCCGGCGAGGCCCGTCGGTGGAATGGTCGGCGTGGCGCCGAGGATGGTGGCGACGTAGCGGTTGGCGGCAAGCGCGGAGAGATCGTGATGGACGAGGGACTCGACATTTCCGTTGCCGAACGCTGCGTCATTGGATCCGAATAGCGAAAATCCATAGGTCTCGTCGGTCGTCACCATGTTGACGGCTGAAATGTCGATGCTCCAGATACCGTCAGTGCGGCCCGCCGCGGACACCGGGCTGCCGCCGCCAAAGTCGACCAACCCGGAGTTCAGGTTGTTCAGATACCCGGTCGCGGTGATCGTCTGTGCGCTGCAGAACGCCGTCATCGCGTCGAACGGACACGGGAAGGTCGTGATCTGCGAGGGAATGAGATTTGCGGTCAGGGCCATGGAAGTCTCCTATGCCACGATCGCGGCGTTGGTGATGGAGTCGAGGCGGGCTACCGCCTTCGGGTGTTCGCGGGCGAAACCGTAATCCCATTTGATATGCGTGGAATCGAACGGCTGGCCGACGGTCGGACCCTCCGCCATCACCGACAGCGGGGTCTGCTCGATGGCGTAGAAACCGCCGGGGCGGAACGAGACGCAGTAGATCGAGGACGTCACCGCGGAGCCACCGCCGGATGCCACTTCGGAGAACGGCAGCAGATCTGGCGAATCGTCGGGCTCATAGCCGTACAGGATTGGCAGACCCTTGAACGCGGTGACCAAGCGACCGAAATCGTCCTTCTCGACAGTGATGGTCTGATTGACCAGGCTGTTGTTGCGCGCGGCGGCGTCGAATTGCGGCATCAGTCCGCGCGGCACGATCCAGTGTGTCGGCTTGTTCACATGCCGATACAGGATGTCCATGTTGGCCAGCGACAGCGCGCCGCCGCCAGATGCCGCCGAATTGTGGATCTGGTTGCCGGTGATCGCTGTGGTGTCGAGGCAGCGAACCTGAATGCCGTTCGGGGTGCGCGGATTGGACGAGTTATCCGACTTGATGGCATTCTGCGAGAAGAACTGCCCGAGCGCGATGCTCTTCAGCTTCTCCTGCTTGTATTTGCCTTCGGGTCCGAGCCGGTCGATCATGGCGCGGTCGGCGAAGATGTAATCGTCGATGAAGTAGGTATCTTCCTCGCGCAGGTTGAAGGTGCCGAGGGCCTGCTCGCCGGCCTCGTTGAAGCCGCGGAAGGCGACGACGGGCAGCGAGGCAATGTCCATGTAGGCACGCTTGCCGCGTTCGGCGGGCAGGATCGGGATCGCCCGCATTACGTCGGACTCCTCGATCATGTTCTCGACGAAAGCCCGGGTCGGATCGTTGACATCGATCGACTTCGCATATTCGACGAAGTTGGTAGGTGTCGTGATCGTGGTGGTGAGCGAGACAGCCATTTAAGTGCCCTCTGTTAACCGCGACGCCGCGCGGCGTTCTGGTCCTGTGCCTGACGGCGTTGCTCGAAACTCATCTTTTCGAAACCGGGAATGCCCTGCGTGTCTGGTGCCGCGCGGTGCGACTGCGAGAAGTTCGCGGTGCCCTGTGTCGCAAGCTTCTGCATAATCTTTTCGTAGAACCGCAGATGTGCGTCCGTGACGAGCGTTGCCTTGATCGGTGTTGCGTCGGCCTCGCCGACTTCGCCGACAAGCCATTTGCCGACCACGTCGACGCGCTGTCCGGCATTGGTTCCAGCCTTGGCGATTTCCGCCTTCGCGCGCGCGGCAAAGGCCACATCGTTCTGGGTCATGAACTCAGCGAGAATGCCAAGCCCTTCGGCAAATTCCGGCTGTCCTAAGCCCTTTGCGTTCGCCCAAGCGCGATACTTGGCGAACGCCGGATTTGTCTCGTCGATCTTGAATGCGATGCCGTCAGGTAGTTGAAGATCGGCAGGAAGCTCGGCCTTGTAACCCTCTGGCGGTGGCACGCTAAGGCGCTTGAGTTCGGCAGCGGCCTGCACGGTCTTGAGTTCGTTCCGCTCTTTGTACTCAGTTGCATATTCTTCCGGCGTGACCTTGAGCGCGTTTGCCGTCGAGTCCCAACGATCGTCGGGAATGCCTTCAGGTCTGTTCGTCGATATCTGGGAAATCGTACCCGGCGACGCGGGTGTGGGGCCCGATGCGGCGGGTTGAGCCGGGCTCGCCGGAGACGCGGACGGCGCGGGGGCTGGGGACGACAACGGGCTGCTCACTGCCGCCGGGGCCGATGCTGGAGCCTGTGATACCGCTTCGTCCGCCACTTTCGAAAATTCCCTTTGCCATGACCGAGATCAATTTCGCCGCGAAGGTGCGTTCGCCCTCGTCTGATCGCAACGCACCGTCAGTTGGCGCGACCGAAATCGACATCAGTCGGCGTTGCAGAAACACGTACAGCGCAGCCCCGTCGGCGGTGCGCGCGATGCGGTCGATAGCCTCGATACAGAACTTGTTGGTGGGGTGAACTTCATCGGTCATGCGGCCGGTCCCGGTGCAGCCTCGCCGGGATCGCCGACATGGCGGGCGCCGGCGAGCTTCGCCATCTGGTCGGTGGCCTTGGCAACTTCATCGACCGAACGCAGCACCAAGAGATCGCCGGTTCCGGTTTCCTTGATCCACGCTTCCATGGACTTGCGGCCATCGACATTCATCTTGAATTCTTCCGGGAACATGCCGCCGAGGGTTTGCGCGGTGTTGGCGGCCTCTGCGATGGCCTGCAATTTCGCCGCAGCCTGGGTCGGATTGATCGGCTGGGTCGAGACCGCGCGGCCATCAACCTGCACCGGCGCAATCGCGCTTGATTTTTCCAACAGGTATTTGAAGCGAATGAAAATCTGCGCCAGGTCGCGCCAGAACGGCATGCCCGGGGTGCCGATGCGACGCTGGGCGCGCGCGGCCTCGTCGAGCCATTGCGCTCGGGTCGGCGGGGTATCGCCGCTCTGCTCGGGCAGGTCGACGTAGAACAGCTTGCGCAGCTTCTTCAGCTTGTCCTCGTAGGCGTAATTGCCAACCTGCGCCGGCGGCGCCGTGTAGATGTTCTTGATCGCGCCTTCGTGGCCGGGCTCGATCGGATAGGCCATGCCGGATTCGAAGCCCTGCTCGACTGACGAGAAACTGAAACTCGGGAATGTCACCGGCGGGCGCAGCGACAATTCCATGTTCTCCCCTAACATCAGTTCGGCCTCGTCGATCTGGCGCAGCGACGGCAAGCCCTGCAGCAGCGGGCCCAGGCCGAACGGCGAATCCGGGGTCGGGTTGAAGCGGCCGACCCACAGCGGGCAGCAGCCCTCGCCCTTGATCACGACGTCATGGACGAGATGCTGGCCGCCCTCGCCGATCATGACGACGTGCTGCCAGGTCTCGTCGCCCTTATCCTGCCACAGCCGCCAGAAGCCCCAGATCACGACGGTTCTTTTTTTAGGGCCCTCCTCGATTTCCTTGGCGACTTCGGGGCTAATCTTGGCCCAGATTTCCTCTCCGACGAGTTCGCGGACGTTGACGTTGCGGGTGTGACGCACGGCAAAGCGGTCGTCGATATCGCCGTAGGGGCCGAGGTTGATTTCGAGCTCGCGCAACGGAATCGCGGAATTGGTGATCGGCGCGTTGGCGTGCGGTCGCTCGATCCACAGCCCGACGGTGCCGATCGACAGGTCCGGATAGAACGCTTTCGGCACTTCAGAATAGAGGTTCGACGCCTTCATGGCGTTGAAGATCGCCTTGTCGTCGTTCCTGATCTGCTTCTCGACCTTGGCCCAGACCGCGCCCTTCTCGCCGCCGGGCAGGTCCATGCCGGGTCCGCGCTTGCACCATGGCTTGTCCGGCGACATGAAGCCGTTGACAACCTCGGTGACGAAATCGCCGCAAAGAATGAAGGCTTCATCGGTATTGAGATCGCCGGCGTCCTGAATGCGGACTGTCGTGTCGGACGACGACGACGAACTCAATGCGCGCTGGCGGTGCGGCGAGGAGAAAAAATAACACTCCCGGAAATCCATTACCCACTGGTTTTTCCAGGCGCAGCAGGCGGCGAGCCGGTCCTTGGACTCCTGCTCGAGCGGACTGACGGCTGTTTCTTTCGGGGGCGCCTTGGCCATCAGCGGATCGCCATCGGTGCGGCGGCGGGCGCTGCCGGGAGCGAGCCTGCACTACCGAGCGCCAGGCGGGTGCCGAAGCGGGCCATCAGCGAGGCGGTGTCGCCTGCGGCCTGCCCCTGCAGCGCCATAACCTGATCGTTCTTCGCCTGCGCCTGTTCGGCGGCGAGGTTGGGATCAGGGGCTAGCTGGGGCTGGTCGGCTTGCATCGTCGCGGAGGACTCCACCATTCGCGACGAGATGGCGGAAAAGCGCGTCGGGCCGCAACGCACTACAGCGGATGCCGATCAGGTGGGAGACCGCGGTAGTGCAGAACATCCCGAGCCGCATCCACGGCAGATCGTCCTTGACGTCGATCGTGACCGTGGCATTTCCCTTGATGATGGCGGCGACGATGGCTTGTGCGCCGGGCCCGTCGACCAGCACCTTCAACGAGGTTCGGCGAAACCCGACATCATATACCCACCACTGGCCGAGCTCCGGTATCCACGCCAGCGCCGAGACATGCTTGAAGTGTCCGAGCGCGATCAGACGGAAGAACAGATGTTTCGACTTGCGATGAAACACGACGGTCCAGCGCGCGGCCTCGATCCCGTAGGCGGGGACTTCACGCATTTTGTTGAGACCTCACAAGAGGGCGCTCGGAATAAACGGCCAAATCGGAACGAGGGGTTTTGGTTTTTTGATGACTTGTCTTGACCGTTTCTTCCGCGAGGCATTATATTTTTTATTATATTCTCGGAGTTCTTCAGCGTTCTTCTCGCGATAGGCCACCATCGCGGCACGCGCGCGCTCTGGATTTGCGAGTTTCCAAAGACGAACGCGGATGCGGCCCTTTTCTGCTCTATCTGGATCGTAGGTCACGCCCTCGATCCCGAATGCGGGGATCTCACGCATCAGGACTGAGCAAACGCAATTCGGCAACGCGGCGCTTCGCATCTAAAATTTTATGAACTGGATGCAGAAATTTCTCCGGCATCCCCATTTCGATCAACTTCCGGCGCATTTCCATTTCGAAAAACTTTATCGGAAACTGAATAATCTGTGCTGTCATGCCTTCACCCT
>DAIQRF010000177.1:0-5332 GCA_036786505.1 Casimicrobiaceae bacterium
GACGAGCGTTCCTTCGCGAACGAGGCGCCGATCTGAGCGCTGCCGCTGCCGATCTGCACGCGATATTCGGCCCCGAGGGCGTACTCGCCCGCGATCTCCCGGCGTATCGATTTCGTCCGCAGCAACTGGCGATGGCCGAAGCCATCGCACTCGCCATCGCAACGCGCAGCCAATTGCTCGCCGAGGCGGGTACCGGGACCGGCAAAACGTTTGCGTACCTGGTTCCCGCGCTCCTGTCCGGCGGCAAGGTGATCGTCTCCACCGGCACCAAGACGCTGCAGGACCAACTCTTCCAGCGCGATCTGCCGCTCATCCGCGATGCATTGAAAGTGCCGGTGTCGGTTGCGCTGCTCAAGGGCCGCGGCAACTACGTCTGCCATCATCATCTCGAGCGCGCATCCACTCAGGGAACTTTCGCGTCGCGCGCCGACGCGGCGTACCTGCCCCGGATCGCGTCGTTTGCGCGCACGTCGACGACCGGAGACAAGAGCGAGCTCGCGGACGTTCCCGAGAATGCCGGAATCTGGGCCGATGTGACGTCGACGCGCGAAAGCTGTCTCGGCAGCGAGTGTGCGCACTACGACCGCTGTTTCGTCATGAATGCCCGCAAGCAGGCGCTCGCGGCGGATGTCGTGGTCATCAACCATCACCTGTTTTTTGCCGACGTCATGCTCAAGGACGAAGGCCTGACCGAGTTGCTTCCCGCGTGTAATACCGTAATCCTGGACGAAGCGCATCAACTGCCCGACACCGCAACGCTGTTCTTCGGGGAGGAGATCGGCGCCGGCAGCCTGGGTGAGCTTGCCCGAGACGCCGAAATCGAAGGGCTCCGCTCGGCCCGCGACTACACGCCGCTGCCCGATGCTGCGCAGAGGCTGGTGCAAGCGCTGCGCCGGTTTCGCTTAGGCGTGGGCGACGTTCCCGGAAAATGGCTGCAGTCCGCGGTCGCTGAACGGCCCGGATTCACCATTGCGCTCGACGCGCTTCGCGACGCACTCGCCGAGCTCGCGCGCGAGCTCGCGCAACAGGCGGAACGCAGCGATGAGCTTGCGCAGTGCGCGGGCCGCGCGGCTGATTCGATAGCGCGCCTGACCCGCTGGCGCGACGGCTTGCGCGGACCTCATGTGACACATGAGGACACAAATGAGGACACAGAGTGGATTCGATGGCTGGATGTGAGCATGCACGGCTGGCAATTGCACGCGTCTCCGCTCTCCGTCGCCGAGATTTTTTCCAAGCAGCTCACCGACGCCGCGCGCGCATGGATTTTCACCTCGGCGACGCTGGCGATCGGCGGCGACTTCGCGCTCTACCAGCGCGAGCTTGGCCTCGCCGGCGCGACCACCGGCTACTGGGAGAGTCCGTTCGACTACGCGCAGCAGGGCTTGCTCTACCTGCCACGCGATCTACCGCCTCCGAACAGCATCGAGCACACCGAAGCGGTGGTTGCCGCGGCGCTGCCGGTGTTGAAGGCCAGCGGCGGCCGCGCCTTCCTGCTGTTTACGACATTGCGTGCGCTCGCGCGCGCCCGCGAATCGCTTGCCGCGGCGATGGAACGCGATGGCATGACCTTTCCGCTGCTGGTTCAGGGAGAAGGATCACGGTCGGAATTGCTGACGCGTTTCCGGCGGATCGGCAACGCCGTGCTGCTTGGCAGCCAGAGTTTCTGGGAAGGTGTCGACGTTCAAGGTGAAGCGCTGTCGGTGGTCATCATCGACAAGCTGCCGTTCGCGCCACCGGACGATCCTCTGTTCGCCGCCCGGCTCGAGCATATCGCGCGCGAGGGCGGCAACCCGTTCATGGACTATCAGCTGCCGCAGGCCGCGATCAGCCTGAAGCAGGGCGCCGGACGTCTCATCCGCTCCGAAACGGACCGCGGGGTGCTGATGATCTGCGATCGCCGGCTGGTGGAAAAGCCGTATGGACGGCGCATCTGGCAGGCGCTGCCGCCCATGCGGCGCACCCGCGAGCTGGCCGACGTGGAGGCATTTTTCGCCGGGGTGCCGGCGGAGGTCTGATTTGCTTGGCAGGCGATCCCTCCTGAGCATTACCGAAATGGGTGACAGCCCGCGCAAGCCACGGATGAAGTAATCTCTCGTAAGCGAGGCTCTAGTCCACTGAATCATTGAAATGTCACCCGAGGGACGGGCGAGACGGAATGCGATGCAAGGCGCGAGGCGAGCATTTGCAACGCCGCAGCGCGCCCGTATCGCGCGGACAGCGCGGGGCGATTTAAGTGTTAACAGGCCCTAGTGACAGGAGACAACAGCAATGGAAAACACCTCCGGGCAGGGGAAATCGGCGGTCGTTCCGCCGGAAATCGATCGCTGGAACTGGGGCGCCTTCCTGTTGAATTGGATCTGGGGCCTCGGCAACCGCGTCTACATCGCCCTCCTCATGTTCGTCCCCTTCGTCAACATCGTGATGGCCTTCGTGCTCGGGGCGAAAGGCAGCGCCTGGGCCTGGAAGAACAAGCGTTGGGAGAGCGTCGAGCACTTCAAGCGCGTGCAGCGCCTATGGGCGATCGCGGGAGTGCTCGTCCTTGTTCTGGCCATCGCCCTGGGCGTCGGCATGTTTTTCATGGTGTCTTCCATGTTGAAGAACTCCGACGCGTACCGGCTCGGCGTCGCGAAAGTGCAAGCCAGCCCTGAAGCCATGGCGTTGCTGGGGCCGCCGCTGGAGACCGGCATGCCGAAGGGCAGCGTTCAGACCTCGGGGCCAACCGGCGAGGCGCAATTGTCCATTCCCGTCGAAGGGCAAAAGGGCAAGGGGGTGCTCTATCTCAATGCCACGAAAGACATGGGCCAATGGAAGGCGAACCGCATCGTGCTGGAGATCGAGGGACATCCGGAGCGCATCGACCTCAATCGCACTCCCGAAGACGACTACGCGGAAGGCATGCGCGTTTACGAACAGAAGGACTACGCAAAGGCGGCGATTTTGTTTCGCAAAGCAGCGGAAACGGGAAATGCCAGCGCTCAATTCGAGCTCGGCTTGATCTACGACGACGGCCAGGGCGTAGCCCAGGACTACAAGCAGGCAATGGTCTGGTATGAAAAGGCCGCCGCGCAGGGAAATGCGCCGGCGCAGTACAACCTGGGTGTTCTGTACGACCAAGGGCGCGGCGTGGCGCAAGATCCCAAGCAGGCCGCCTCCTGGTACGAGAAGGCGGCGGCGCAAGGATTCGCGCCCGCACAGGGGGCGTTGGGCTCCCTTTACGACGAGGGCCATGGCGTCGAGCAGGACTACAAGAAGGCGCTGGTCTTGTACGAGAAAGCCGCGGAGCAGGGGTTCACTAACGTGCAAACCAACTTGGGAAACCTGTATGCCGAGGGCCAGGGCACCGCGCAGGATTATGCCGAGACCTATAAATGGTGGGCGCTCGCCAAGGAGAACGGGAGCGAGGACGCGAAATCGAATCTGGAGAAACTGGAACCGAAGATGACTCCGGAGCAGATCGCCGAAGGGCAGCGCCGCGTGGAGGCGTGGAAGCAGGCGCACAAGTAGCCGCCCTCTCTGCGTTGGGTGTGGTGGGTAGCTCCCATTGCCGCTATCGTGCTCATCGGCGTTATCTGGTTAATGATCCGCAGCTCGCGCAAAAAGAAGACTTCATCGCCAACCGCATCAACATCGTAAAAACAACATGACCGACGGCGCGTGACGCGCTCGACATTAGCTTTTTCACATTCGAACCGATCGGAGGAAGCATGGGCAAAGACAAATTCAATCGCGGCATTATTGCTGCGCTCGCGATGACTGTCCTGCTGTCCTCATTCCGTGCCGCGGCCGCCGATGACGCCATGCTGCAAATCTGCCTCGGCGCGGCAGCCGACTATTCGCCCATGTTTCCGACGCAGACCATTCCTGCATCAGCGCAGGAAGTGACTGCAGTGTTTCGCTTTGCCAAAGGCGAGACGCATAAGTCCGTGACCGGCACATGGATCGCGGTCGACGTGGGAACGGCTGCGCCGCCGAATCACGTGCTGGTGAAAAGCACGCAGAAGGACATGATGTCCAAAGGACGGCTGTGGTTCTCGCTGCCGCGCGCGCTTCCGGTCGGCAAGTATCGGCTCGACGTGGAAGCTGACGGGAAAGCATGGAAATCGGCCGAGTTCAGCGTTGTGCCCGATATCGCCGCGCCACCATTGTCCGGGCCGGAAGCACTGGTGCCGACGAAGCCGGGGCAAACATGGAACTACGACTTCGTGCAGCAGGCGGGAGCGGGCGCCAAAATCGGCTTCCCGGATATCAAGCCCGACGCCGAAGGGAAATATCACGCGACGGTCGAGATCAAGATGGTCGGCAAGGACGCCGCGGGCGACCACGCCGAGATGCGGCGCAACGGTCGCCTCGTTTTCGAGGAATGGTGGCGCATCGATCAGAAAGGATTGGCTGCAACGAAACGCAAGGCTGGCGATGAAGTCTCGGTTCTCGATCCGCCGCAGGTCATGTTCGCATGGCCGCTGGCGACATCGAAAAAGTGGGACTACACGCCCCGCGACCGCTCTTATCGTCAGACGTACAGAATGGTCGGCCCGCTCGCGCTCAAGACAGCGTCCGGCGAAAAAACAGGATACGTGGTCCTCGTCGAGCAAGCAGGAGGCAGAATGGGCATTACGGTCGAGCGCCACTTCGTGCCCGGTACCGGCATGGTGCGCGAAACCATCGTCACCGCGCTCGACCGCGACATGGTGAGCCGCCAGGAAATGGTGCTGAAACCCTAGCCATGGCGAATGGGAAGCCATCGTCTGCGCGGTCACGAAGGATGACCCCATTTGCGTTGGCGTTTGGCGGTCTGTTCGCGCTCGTCGGATTGATCTCTCTGACGGCGGCATGGCTGCCCGTGTGGAACGACTACCGTCACGGGAAGCAGTTCGCCGCTAAAGGCGCCCTCGCATCCGGAATGGTGCTGACGAAGTCAAGAGCGAGCGCTGGCAGTGTGATGGCGTTGGGATATACCAAGCAACTTATCGACTATTCGGTCCGATATCGTTTTAGCACCCACAGCGGTCAAAAAATCGAAGGCGATGCCAAGGTCACGCCGCAAGAGTGGGGTCTCCTGGAAGAACGGGGTTTCATCAAGGTTCGTTATCTTCCGGAGGATCCGGAGACGAACCATGTCTCGGGCCAGGAGAGCAGCCGAAGCCGCATGGAGACGCTGATATTTACGCTGGTCGGCGCCGTCTTCACCGCAATCGGCGGACTCGTGGTTTTTATCGTGCTCAAAAATGACCAACCGGCTCGATGAGCGCACCTTCCTTGTGGCAGCTCGCGAAGAACTCGATTTTTCTGTGGGTCGGCTTGGTGTTCGTACTGGTCAGCGCCGTTTCTG
>DAIQRF010000178.1:0-1242 GCA_036786505.1 Casimicrobiaceae bacterium
CATGACATCGGCGTGATCCTCGATTGGGTGCCGTCTCATTTTCCCGCCGACGGCCACGGGCTCGCGGTATTCGACGGAACGCATCTCTACGAGCATGCCGACCCGCGGCAGGGGTTCCACCCGGAGTGGAACAGCTCGATTTTCAACTATGGCCGCAATGAAGTGCGTGCCTTCCTGCTGTCGAGCGCGCTTTTCTGGCTCGACAAGTACCACATCGACGGGCTTCGGGTCGATGCGGTGGCGTCGATGCTCTATCTCGATTACGGCCGCAAGGACGGCCAATGGATACCGAACCGCCATGGCGGACGCGAAAATCTGCAGGCAATCGATTTCCTGCGCCTGCTCAACGAAGCGGTGTATCGCGATTACCCTGACGTTCAGGTCATCGCCGAGGAGTCGACATCGTGGCCGATGGTTTCCCGTCCGGAGTCCATGGGGGGCTTAGGCTTCGGCATGAAATGGAACATGGGCTGGATGCACGACACGCTCGATTACATGCGCCAGGAACCGATTCATCGCAAGCACCATCACGACCGGCTGACGTTCTCCATCTGGTACGCGTTCTTTGAGAACTTCGTGCTGCCGCTGTCGCACGACGAGGTGGTGTACGGCAAGGGTTCGTTGATCGGCAAGATGCCCGGCGACTCCTGGCAGCAATTCGCCAATCTGCGGCTGCTGTTCGGCTACATGTGGGCGCATCCGGGCAAGAAGCTTTTGTTCATGGGCGGCGAATTCGGCCAGCGTCGCGAGTGGACGCACGAGGGCGGGCTCGAATGGCGGGAGTCGACACGGGCAGAACACGCCGGCGTGCAGCGCTGGGTACGTGATCTCAACGCCGTGCTGCGCGCCGAGCCCGCGCTGTACCAACTCGACTTCGATCAGGCGGGATTTGAATGGATCGACGCCGGCGACGCGGCGGCGAGCGTGCTCTCTTTCCTGCGCAAACCGAAGAGCGGCGCCGCGCCGCTGCTGGCGGTGTGCAATTTCACCCCGGTCGTGCGCCGCAACTATAGCGTCGGCGTGCCGCAAGGCGGGCTCTGGCGCGAGTTGCTGAACAGCGACGCGGGCGTTTACGGCGGTAGCGGGGTCGGCAATTTCGGCACGGTCGAGGCCGCGCCCGTCCCGGCACAGGGACGCGCACACGCCCTGACGCTGACGCTGCCGCCGCTCGGATTCATTTTGCTCAAACCCGACGGCAGCGTCAAAGCACTTTCCGGAGCGGAGAAATGAGCCGCAGCAAAG
>DAIQRF010000178.1:1252-5324 GCA_036786505.1 Casimicrobiaceae bacterium
CTAAAAACCTCGCCTGCGAAAAAGAGCGCTCCCAGCAAAGCGGCGGCCGGCAAGCCTGCCTTACGCGCGGTGATCGAAGCGGTCACGCCCGCGGTCGACGGCGGCCGTTTTCCGATCAAGCGCGTGCAGGGCGAGCAGGTCGTGGTCGAAGCCGATTGCTTTGCCGATGGACACGACGAGCTCGCGTGTCGGGTGCTCTACCGGCGCGAAAGCGACGCGGTATGGCGCAGCGTGCCGATGGTCGCGCTCGGCAACGATCGCTGGCGCGCGGCGTTCACCGTCGAAAGCATTGGCGCCTATCGGTACACGGTGACCGCGTGGGTGGATGCCTTCCTTTCCTGGCGCCACGATTTCGCGCGGCGGGTCGACGCCGAGGACCTGCTGGTCGCGGCACAAGTCGGCGCTGCGCTGATCGATGGCGCCGCGAGCCGCGCCAAAGCCCCGGCCAGGCGCCGTCTCGCGGCGTGGGCCAAGCGCCTGCGCACCGAACAGGATCCGACAGTTCTAGCAGCCCTGGGGCAAGACGAAGGCCTGGCTCTCCTGGCGAAGGAATATCCCGACCGTGCTTTCGCATCGACGCACCCGGTCGAGCTCGTCGTGCACGTCGATCGCGAACGCGCGCGCTACAGCACTTGGTACGAGCTTTTCCCGCGCTCGTTCAGCCCGGTCCGGGGCAGGCACGGAACGTTCAAGGATTGCGAAGCCGTGCTGCCTTATGTCGCGGCGATGGGTTTCGACGTCCTTTACTTTCCACCGATCCATCCCGTCGGCCGGGAGCGGCGCAAAGGCTCCAACAACACGCTGATCACCCGCCCGAGCGACGTGGGAAGCCCGTGGGCGATCGGCGCGCGGGAAGGCGGCCACACCGCGGTGCATCCGGAGCTTGGAACGCTGGCCGAGTTTCGCAAACTCATCATGCGCGCCGGCGAGCACGGCCTGGAGGTCGCGCTCGACATTGCCTTTCAATGCGCGCCTGACCACCCCTGGGTGAAGGAGCACCCGGAATGGTTTCGCCGGCGCCCCGACGGCACGGTGCAATACGCCGAAAATCCGCCAAAAAAATATCAGGACATTTATCCGTTCAACTTCGAGTCCGAGCACTGGCAGGATTTGTGGACCGCATTGGCGGACGTGTTCTCGTTCTGGATCGGCGAAGGCGTGCGCATTTTCCGGGTCGACAATCCGCACACCAAGCCGTTTGCGTTCTGGGAATGGGTGATCGCGCGGGTGCGCCGCGACCATCCCGACGTCATCTTCCTTGCCGAGGCATTCACCCGGCCGAAAGTCATGCATCGGCTGGCCAAGCTCGGCTTCACCCAGTCGTACACTTATTTTACCTGGCGCAATACCAAGCAGGAGTTGACCGAGTATTTCACCGAGCTGGCGCACGACGCGAGCCGCGAATACTTTCGTCCGAACTGCTGGCCGAACACGCCCGACATCCTTAACGAATACCTGCAACTCGGCGGCCGGCCGGCGTTCATGGCGCGGCTCGTGCTGGCGGCGACGCTGTCCGCCAATTACGGCCTGTACGGTCCAGTATACGAGCTGATGGAGCACACCGCGCGCGAGCCCGGAAGCGAGGAATATCGCGATTCGGAAAAGTATCAGCTGCGGCGCTGGGACTTGTCGCGTGCCGACAGTCTCGCCGAGTTCATCGGCAGGATCAACCGGGCGCGGCGCGACAATACGGCATTGCAGCAGGATTGGAGCCTGCGCTTTTTCGCGGTCGACAACGAACAACTGATCTGCTACGGCAAGACCAGCGCCGATCTTGACAACATCGTCGACAACGTTGTCGTGGTGGTCGTCAACCTGGATCCTGCGCACACGCAAACGGGTTGGGTCGATATCGATCTGGCTGCGCTTGGCATGGAAGACGACAGCACTTATCAGATGCACGACCTGCTGACCGACGCGCGCTACCTCTGGCACGGCCGCCGCAACTTCGTGCAGCTCGATCCGGCGCGGACGCCGGCGCACGTGTTGCGCCTGCGGCGCCGCGTGAAGAGCGAGCAGGCTTTCGACTACTTCGTCTAGCGGGATCAATGAACAGACAAGCCGCCGCCGCGCCACCGAGCCCAAGCATTGCCGCCGAGACCTCGGACGCGCTCTGGTATAAAGACGCGATCGTCTACGAGCTGCACGTCAAAGCCTTTCACGACTCGAACAACGACGGCATCGGCGACTTTCCGGGCCTCGCCGAAAAGCTCGACTACATACGCGATCTCGGCGTCAACACCATCTGGCTGCTGCCGTTTTATCCGTCGCCGATGAGAGACGACGGATACGACGTCGCCGACTATCACAACGTCGCGCCCGCCTATGGCACGCGCCAGGATTTCCGGAACTTCGTGCGCGAAGCGCATCGGCGCGACCTGCGCATCATCACCGAGCTGATCGTCAACCACACCTCGGATCAGCATCCGTGGTTCCAGGCAGCGCGGCGCGCACCCAAAGGCTCCGACAAGCGCAATTTCTATGTCTGGAGCGACGACCCGAAGCGCTATGCCGGCACGCGCATCATCTTCACCGATGCCGAGAAGTCGAACTGGAC
Source organism: Casimicrobiaceae bacterium (assembly GCA_036786505.1). Lineage (GTDB taxonomy): Bacteria > Pseudomonadota > Gammaproteobacteria > Burkholderiales > Casimicrobiaceae > PALSA-1003. Next base: position 3,810 of record DAIQRF010000178.1, read on the forward strand.
CTGGGACGACGTCGCGCAGCAGTACTACTGGCACCGATTCTTCAGCCACCAACCCGACCTCAATTTCGACAATCCCAAGGTGTTGAAGGCGATCTTCAAGACCATGCGCTTCTGGCTGGACATGGGTGTCGACGGCTTCCGTCTCGACGCGATTCCGTATCTTGTGGAACGCGAGGGAACGAGCAACGAGAACCTTCCCGAAACGCACGCGGTGATCAAGCAGATTCGGGCATTGATCGACGAGCACTACGGCGACCGGCTGCTTCTCGCCGAGGCCAATCAGTGGCCGGAGGACGTGCGCGAGTATTTCGGCAACGGCGACGAATGTCACATGGCGTACCACTTTCCGCTCATGCCGCGCATGTACAGCGCGATCGCCCAGGAAGACCGGCATCCGATCACCGAAATCATGGGCCAGACCCCGGACATTCCCGAGAGTTGCCAGTGGGCGATCTTCTTGCGCAACCACGACGAGCTGACGCTGGAAATGGTGACCAGCAAGGAACGCGACTACATGTACCAGACCTACGCCGCGGACCCGCGCGCGCGTCTGAACCTGGGTATTCGGCGGCGCCTCGCCCCGTTGCTCGACAACGACCTGGACAAGATCAAGCTGATGAACAGCCTGCTGTTGTCGATGCCCGGCTCGCCGATGATCTATTACGGCGACGAGCTCGGCATGGGCGACAACGTCTATCTCGGCGATCGCGACGGCGTGCGTACACCGATGCAGTGGCGGCCCGACCGCAATGCAGGTTTTTCGTCGGCAGACCCGCAGCGGCTGTATCTGCCGCCGATCATGGACCCGGTCTATGGCTATCAGGCGGTCAACGTCGAGGCGCAGGCGCGGGAGACTTCTTCGCTGCTGAACTGGATGCGGCGTATGCTCGCCGCGCGCAAGCTGCACAAGGCATTCGGCCGCGGAACGCTGACCTTCCTGCGGCCCACCAATCGCAAGATCCTCGCTTATCTACGCGAGTACGAGGACGATCTGCTGCTCTGCGTGGTCAATCTGGCGCGCTCGGCGCAGCCGGTCGAGCTCGACCTGTCACAACACAAGGGGCTGATCCCGATCGAAGTGATGGGCCGCGCGAGCTTTCCGTCGATCGGCGACGTGCCTTATGTGCTCACGCTGCCCGGTCACGGCTTCATTTGGTTCCGGCTCGCCAGGGGCGACGAAGCGGCGGCCAGGCGGGACGATCGGGCGCTTCGCGAAGAGTTGCCGGTATTGGTGCTGTTCGACGGATGGCAAAGCCTGTTCCGCGATCGCGTCGTGCCGTGGCGTATCGCGCTCTCGGAAAAAGTACGCGCGCAGCTCGAGCGTCATCTTTTGCCGGCCTTCGTCGCCACGCAGCGCTGGTACGCCGCCAAGGGCGAGACGCTCAAGCGCGTCGCCCTGGTCGATCACGTGGAGTGGGGAAAGGCCCCATCGAGCTGGCTGATCACGCTCGCCAGCGCCGAGTTCGGCGGCGGCGCGCCACAGACCTACCTGCTTCCTCTTACGCTGGTCTGGGA
>DAIQRF010000004.1:0-20259 GCA_036786505.1 Casimicrobiaceae bacterium
ATCCGGGTCGGGAACAGCTCGACCAGGAACGCCGCGATCGGCCCGTATACCATCGTCACGTAGATCATCATGATGACCAGGATCAGCAGCGTCATTGGATAGTTCATCTTGGACTTGTCCGCACTCGCCGGGTACCCCGCGGCTTTCAGCGCAGCCGCATATTGCGCTTCGTCCGCGCCCTTAAGCTCCGTGTTGCCGATCTTGGTAATGACACTGTCGGCGGAACCCGCAGGCAAATCGGTCGACGTGAACGACAGCCCCGACTTGGTCAGGAAATCCTTCGCCTTGTCACAAGCGCTGAACGTCGACCACGGCCCGACGAAGATATGGAACTGGCAATCCTTCGCCGCGACGGTGATCGGGTTAGCCGTCTGGAACGTCTCGAGCGCGGGATTGACATAGTGCGTCAGCCCCTTGAATAGCGGAAAATACGTGAGCGCCGCAATCAGGCAGCCGGCGAGAATGATCTTGAGCCGCCCGATCTTGTCCGACAGCGCCCCGAACACGATGAAGAAGGGCGTTCCGATCAACAGCGCAAGTCCGATCAGCATGTAGGTCGTCGCGCCGTCGAGCTTCAGCGTGATGACCAGGAAAAACAGCGCGTACAACTGACCGGTGTACCAGACGACGCCCTGCCCGGCAGTGGCGCCCAGCAGCGCCAGCAGCACGAGCTTGTTGTTCGGGTACTTGAGGAAGCTGTCCCGCAGCGGCGCCTTGGAGCCCTTGCCTTCCGCCTTCATCCGCTGGAACACCGGCGACTCGTTCAGCTTGAGCCGGATGTAGACCGAGAAGACCAGCAGGATTAGCGACACCAGGAACGGAATGCGCCAGCCCCATTCGGCGAACGTCGTCGGCGCCATCCAGCCGCTGAAGCGGCAGAGGTAGATGATGATCAGTGCCAGGAACAAACCCAAGGTCGCAGTGGTCTGGATCCAGGCCGTGTCGTACCCCCGATGGTTCTGCGGCGCGTGCTCGGCCACGTAGGTCGCCGCGCCGCCGTACTCGCCGCCGAGCGCCAGGCCCTGCAGCAGGCGCAAGCTGACCAGCAGGACCGGCGCCAGCCAGCCGATCGACTGGAAGGTCGGCAACAGGCCCACGGCGAACGTCGCAAAACCCATGATGACGATCGTCACCAGGAACGTGTATTTGCGGCCGACCAGGTCGCCAATGCGCCCGAAGACGATCGCGCCGAACGGTCGTACCAGGAATCCCGCGGCATAGGTGGCGAACGCGGACAGCAGCGCGGCGGTGTCGTTGCCCTTGGGAAAGAACAACGCCGCAAAGAACGGCGCGAGAATCGCATACAGGTAGAAGTCATACCATTCGAATACGGTTCCAAGCGAAGACGCGAAAATGACTCGGCGCTCTTCGGTCTTGGAGCTCAGTTGGACATGCGCTGGCCCTGCGGGACGACTGGCTGTGCTCATCGTTCCTCCTCCTAGAGATGAAAGTCCTGCTGAAATCTTTGGCTGCCCGGCGGCGGGGAGACATCCGGGCAAACAGTCCCGGAGCCCGTCTTAGTTCGCCTTAATAGGCCTTAATTGGCTTACGGCAGCTACGCGCTGCCGGGAAGCTTACGGGAAACCTGATGCCGAACGCAAGCGATTGTCGCCACGGGCGCAAAGCTCGGCCGGCATCGCGAAACGCCGGCTCATTTCTGCTGCGATGCCAACGTCATCGCAGGCTCTTCTGCGAGAGATGCCAACCGTCAGGGTGATGGACGTCCGCACAAAGGCAACGCGAGTGCCTGCAGCACCTCCCCGCCCGCGGCGTCTTCCGCGAACGCGACGATCTCGAGCGGGCCGGGATCGGCAGGCAGCGGAAATTGCAGTCGTTGGCGCACCTCGCCTGCCGCGTTTAAAGAAATGCCCGCGCGCCATTGCCGCACGACATGATCATGCATGAGTCGCTTGCCGGCATTTTCTCCGGTCTTGACGTCGCTGGACAGTTTGCTTTGTACCAGCGCGACGGCGACAACGGCGTGGCTGCGATCGCGAACGTCCGGCACTTGCACATGAACGTCGACGATCGCGTTGGCCCCTTGCGGCTCGACCGCCAACTCGATATTCGCTCGTGGGTGACGCGCGTTGACCGCCGCAATCGCCGCTGCCGGCTCGCCCGTTGCACGCCATTGCCCAAAACCTCGCCCCTGCAACATGACCTGAGGCGTGAAGACGAATGTCGTTCGCTGGCGCCGCATCTGTTCATACTGACGATCGGTGTACTTTGGGCTGGCGAAGCGATCCTTCCATCCCAGCCGATCCCAATAGTCAACGTGGAACGCAATCGGAACCACGCGGCGGGCGCCGTCTGCGCCGATCAAGCGCGACAGCCAGTTGTCCGCGGGTGGGCAGCTATCGCACCCTTCCGAGGTGTAGAGCTCGATCAGGGGGACGAGGTGATCGGGACTCTTCGCGTCGCAAGCGGCGTGCGCTGCGACCGGCGCGAAGGACAGCATCGCCGCGCTGGCGACGATCGTAAGTGTGGCGCGCATGAGCATCTCCGTAACAAATGGGCAGCGCTTGGTCGTTCGGATACCGTCCAAACTTACCTTGCAGGCGGGCAAGGACGCTATGCTAGGATGCATCGACGGCCACCACACTGGCAATGCGATTGATCGCGGTTGCCGGCGATTGGCAGACGCGATGGTGGATCGCCGGCTTGTCCGTCGGGCACCGACGCGATGTCGTTGATTGGGGAGAACACTTCATGGGCTTTCTAAGCATCATCGGAACCATTATCGTCGGCTTCATCGTCGGCGTCCTCGCCCGCTGGATTTTTCCCGGCACCGTTCCGCTTGGATTCTGGTTCACCGTTGGACTCGGTATTGGCGGCTCGGTGGTCGGAGGCGTGATCGGCGACCTTATCTGGAAATCGCCGGATGGAAAGTTTCACCCCGCCGGCTGGTTCATGTCCGTCGCCGGCGCGCTGCTTCTTCTCTGGGGCTACACCAAATACATGGCCTGATCGTTGCCAAGGGTCCGCAATAGGCGCGCTGCGCCTGATCATCAACACCCGTGAGGCACCGTGAAAAACGTCCTGGTATTGAACGGCCCCAATCTCAATTTGCTCGGAACGCGTGAACCCGCCGTGTACGGCAAAGACACCCTGGCAGATGTCGAGTCGCTGTGCCGCCAGGAGGGCGCGAAGCTCGGCGTCTCGATCGATTGCCGGCAATCCAACCACGAAGGGCAGCTCATCGACTGGATTCACGAGGCAGGCCGCGATCACGCCGCGGGCAAGACGATAGGTGTGGTCTTCAACGCAGGTGCGTACACGCATACTTCCATTGCCTTGCACGACGCGATCAAAGGGGCGAACGTGCCGGTCATCGAGCTGCATATCTCGAACGTTTACAGTCGCGAGCCGTTTCGCCATCATTCCTGGTTGTCGCCCGTGGCCCGAGGCGTGATGGCGGGCTTCGGCGTACAGGGTTACGCGCTGGCGATCGCCGGCCTGGTGCTGCTCGAAGCTTAGGCGTCACGGCAGCCGGCAACGGCGGCTGCCGTGAAGGCGTCGCGGAAGGCGGAATTTGCTGCCCGAATTCCGGCGGCGCGTCATCGGCGGCGCTTCTATAATTCGCCCATGGCCAAGCTGCCCTCGCCTGATGTGATGTACCGCGCGCTCGCCAATCGCGACCCGGCGTACGACGGTATTTTCTATGTCGCAGTGAAGACCACACGCATTTTCTGCCGTTCGGTCTGTCACGCTCGCACACCCAAGCGCGAGAACGTCGAGTTCTATGCCCGGACGCACGACGCGCTATACGCCGGGTACCGTCCCTGTCTGCGCTGCCGGCCGCTCGAGACGCGCGGCAAGCCTGCGCCGATGGTTGAGAAACTGCTGGCAGCGGTCGAGTCCGATCCGTCCGGCAGGCTGCGCGAATCGGATCTGGCGCGCATGGGCATCGATCCATCGACCGCCCGCCGCCAGTTCCAGCGTTATTGCGGCATGAGCTTTCACGCCTATCACCGTGCGCGGCGGATGGGCATGGCACTGACCGGCGTCAGAGAAGGGAAAAGCATGCTCGACTTGCAACTTGATCAGGGATTTGAATCATCCAGCGGTTTCCGCGAAGCCTTCGCCAAAGTCTTCGGTACTGCGCCGAGCCACGCGCACGACGTCGACTGCCTGTACGCAAAATGGTTCGAGACGCCGCTGGGCCCGATGCTCGCACTGGCCAACGACGCCGGTCTGTACCTGCTCGAATTCGTCGATCGCCGCGGCCTGGAGCGCGAAGTACAGGCGCTCCGACGAAGGCTGTCGCAGCACGTCGTTCCGGGAGAGCACCGGCATCTCGACCGTATTGGCGAGGAACTCGACGCGTATTTCGCCGGCCGCTCGCTAACCTTCACCACTCCGCTGAAGCTCGGCGGCTCGCCATTCCAACGCGCCGTATGGGAGACGCTGCGCGCGATTCCTCCCGGAGAGACGCTTGCCTACGCCGACGTCGCGGCAAAAATAGGGCGGCCGGCGGCGGTGCGCGCAGTTGGGCGTGCCAACGGCGACAACAAGCTGACGATTATCGTGCCGTGCCATCGCGTCATCGGCGCCGACGGAACGTTGACCGGATATGGCGGCGGATTGTGGCGCAAGGCATGGCTGCTCGAACATGAGCGCACGTTTGCGCGCGCTCGTGGCCAGCTCGCCCTGATACCCACACTGCCGGCCGCCGCCGCGGCTTGAGATGTCCGCCAGCCGATTTCGCGCGCCTGCTCGCGCTGGCGGCGCTTTGGGGCGGCTCTTTCGCCTTCATCCGGGTTGCCGCACCGGTCGTCGGCCCGTTCTGGCTCGCCGAAAGCCTGGCTCGCGATGCGTGTCACTGTCGCGTCCGGCGGCGTACGGCCGCGGATCGTTTCTCTGCCTGACGGCGACGGCTCGTGACGGGGTTACGAAAGCTAAAGTTAGCCGAGCTCAGACGAGATCGGCCGCGGGTCCGAGGATCTGCTCGCGCAGCTCGCGGTAGCGAGGCAGCGTCGGCGGGTACACGCACAAATACTTCACCTGCGCCGCTTGCAGGCACCGCTGCTTGATGATCTCGAGCTTCTGGTCGCGCGGATTCTGCACCTGCTCCGGCTCTTTTGAATCGACAATGGCAACGATCGTCATGTCGCGATCGCAGACCACAAAGCCGACGTGCTGGTTGGCGATCTTGCGAAACGCGCGCAGCCGTTCCATTCCTTGCGGTCCGATCTTCACTTGCAGGACGTCTGCCAGCCGTACGCGTGCGAAAATCTCGTGCCGCGGAAATGCAGCCTTGAGCAGAAGGTAGACGACGTTCTCGGCTTTCGACAGGAAGCGCGAGCGCAACAGATACAGGCCAGGGAGCTCGGCGCTGGATAGCAGCCTTGTGGTTTCGCCCTCGGTCCATTGCGCAACCGTGTTGGGCGAGTCTCCTCCGGATTTCGACTTCGCGCCGCTTCGCTGCCGCCGGACGAGCCCGAAAAGCACCGCGACCACCAGCGCGCTGATCGCCAGCGCGAAGAGCATTCCGGAAGTCATTGAGACAGGCTCCTTTTCTGCGGCGCTAGCCGTTTCTTTGTCGGATCGTGCCGTGCTGCGCACGGTGCGCCGCCTGCGGCGCCTGACAACTTAGTTTAATGCATTTCTTTTGCCTCTGCTGGAGGCCAACGGAGGAATCAAGGAGCCGAACGACGGGATCTCTCTTTCTTCGGCGGAGTCGTTCGCGTGGCGCTGGACTGACGCAGGCGCTGAACACACTCTGCTCTTCACGCTGCCCAAGCTTCGCGTCGAGCGCGCTTCGCCTGTCACGGCATCCTCGCTGCGAGGGAAGTATCTTCCCAGTAAAAAAGCCCCGCCGAAGCAGGGCTTTTTCTGGGGATCCCGACCGAATTGCCATGCGCGGGAATGACCGTTTCGAGTGCGAAGATCACATGTCCATATCACCCATTCCGCCCATCCCGCCCATTCCACCGCCACCACCCATCGGCTTTTCGTCCTTGGGCGTCTCGGCCACCATCGCTTCCGTGGTGAGCATCAAGCTGGCGACCGACGCGGCGTTTTGCAACGCGAAGCGCGTTACCTTGGTCGGATCGACGACTCCCATGCTGACCAGATCGCCGAACTCGCCGGTCTGGGCGTTGAAGCCGAAATTGCCCTTGCCCTCGACCACCTTGTTGACGACCACCGAAGGCTCGGCGCCCGCATTCTGGACGATCTGGCGCATCGGCTCTTCGAGCGCCCGCAGCACGATCTTGATGCCGGCTTCCTGATCGGGGTTGTCCCCCTTCAGATTCTTCAGGTTGGCGCGCGCGCGCAGGTACGCCACGCCTCCGCCGGCAACGATGCCTTCTTCCACTGCCGCACGGGTTGCGTGCAGCGCATCTTCGACGCGGGCCTTCTTTTCCTTCATTTCAACTTCGGTCGCGGCGCCAACCTTGATCACCGCAACGCCGCCGGCGAGCTTGGCCACGCGCTCCTGCAGCTTTTCCTTGTCGTAATCCGAGGTCGCCTCGTCGATCTGCACGCGAATGTTCTTGACCCGCGATTCGATGGCCGACTTTTCGCCCCCACCGTCGATGATGGTCGTGTCCTCTTTCGCGACTTCGATCTTCTTGGCGTGGCCCAAATCCTTCAGCGTCGCATTCTCGAGCTTGAGGCCAAGCTCTTCGGCGATCACCGTGCCTCCGGTAAGGATGGCGATATCTTCGAGCATTGCTTTGCGGCGGTCACCGAAGCCCGGCGCCTTGACGGCGGTCGTCTTCAGGATTCCGCGGATGTTGTTGACCACCAGCGTAGCCAGCGCCTCGCCGTCGACATCCTCGGCGATGATCAATAACTGCTTGCCCGCCTTCGCGACCTGCTCGAGCAGCGGCAGAAGATCGCGGATGTTGCTGATCTTCTTGTCGTGCAAAAGAATGTACGGATCTTCCAGCAGCGACACCTGCTTGTCCGGATTGTTGATGAAGTAAGGCGAGATGTAGCCGCGGTCGAACTGCATGCCCTCGACCAGATCCAGCTCGTTCTCCAGGCCCTTGCCGTCCTCGACGGTGATGACGCCTTCCTTGCCGACCTTGTCCATCGCCTCGGCGATGGTCTTGCCGATCGCTTCGTCCGCGTTGGCCGAGATGGCGCCGACTTGCGCGATTTCCTTGCTGGTCGTGCACGGCTTGCTGATCTTCTTGAGCTCTTCGACGACGGCAATCACCGCCTTGTCGATGCCGCGCTTCAGGTCCATCGGGTTCATGCCGGCGGCGACGTACTTCATGCCTTCGGCGATGATCGATTGTGCGAGCACGGTGGCCGTCGTGGTGCCGTCCCCGGCGACGTCGGAGGTCTTGGAAGCGACTTCCTTGACCATTTGCGCGCCCATATTCTCGAACCTGTCCTTGAGCTCGATTTCCTTGGCGACCGAAACGCCGTCCTTGGTAATCGTCGGCGCGCCGAAGCTACGCTCCAGAACGACGTTGCGGCCCTTCGGGCCGAGTGTCACCTTTACTGCGTTGGCGAGGACGTTCACGCCCGCCATCATTCGATTGCGGACCCCGTCGCCGAAGCGAACATCTTTGGATGCCATTTTTCGATTCTCCTGAAATCAGTGGTGTTCGTTGCGCAAGAAGTCAGGCGACAATGCCGATGATGTCGTCTTCGCGCATGTGCAGGTAATCCTGCCCGTCGAGCTTGAATTCCTGGCCCGAGTATTTGCCGAACAGCACCTTGTCGCCGGGCTTCACGCCCATGGCGAGCACCTTGCCGCTTTCGTCGGTCTTGCCCGGGCCGGCGAAAACCACCTCGCCCTGGGACGGCTTTTCGGCTGCGGTATCCGGGATCACTATGCCGCCGGCAGAGGTACGCTCTTCTTCCAGACGCTTAACGATCACGCGATCGTGCAACGGACGGATTTTCATGTTAGCACTCACTCCTGAATAAAATGTTTAGCGGAATCAATATGTTGGCGCGACCCCGCCGGGCCTGCGCGTCGAAGCCGGTGACTAAAGCGTATTCTACACTGCTGTTAGCACTCATGGGCAGCGAGTGCTAATAGTATGCGCCGAGCGGAGATAAATCAAGCCCTTCGAGCGGTACAGCTTGGCGTCGGCCGCGTCCCCCGGGTTGCATCGAAGATGGGCCTGGACGCCTGTTTGTCTGCGTTACATGCTGCCGCCGCGATCAGGGACGATGGCGTGTGCTAAGGTTTTCCTTGTGCCCATTTCGGGCCTGACGAGGAAGAAACCATGGCCAACGAGTTGGCATCCACGACCCCGCGTCCCGAAACCCTGGCGGCCGTCGTTCACCCCCGCGCGGTCGATGCCGGCCGGGGCGCGGCATGGTGGGGCGAAGGCTGGCGGCTGTTCACTCCCGCGGTTGGGCCGTGGATCCTGATCGTCGTGATCGGGTTTACCCTGAACCTGATACTCGCCTTCATTCCCATTCTGGGCGGCATCGCCAGCCAACTGCTGTTCCCGCTCTTTGTGGGGGGCCTGATGCTCGGCTGCCGAGCGATCGATCGCGGCGAGCCCTTGACCCTAGGACATCTTTTCGCGGGTTTCGGGCCGAAGGCAGGGTCGCTGCTGATCGTGGCCCTGATTTACATCGTGGCGGCGATTGCCATCATCGTTCTCGTGGTGGCCCTGCTCGTTGTCTTTTTCGGTGCGGCCGTGCTGTCGCAGCTTTGGAGCGCGCAGGATCCGATTGCGGCCGGCGCGACGCTGAGTGGACTGTTGCTGGCTGTCCTGATCGGTCTGCTGCTTTTTCTGCTTCTCTATCTGCCCTTGGTCATGGCGGTGTGGTTCGCCCCCGCCCTGGTCGTGCTGCACGGGGCCGAACCCTGGGCCGCAATGAAGCTTTCCTTCATCGGCAGCACCAAGAATATTCTGCCGTTTCTGATCTATGGCGTGGTGTGGATCGCTCTTGCGATCGTAGCCACGATTCCGCTGCTGCTCGGTTGGCTGGTGCTCGGTCCGGTAACGGTTGCGTCGGTGTACGCGAGCTACTGCGACATTTTCGAACAACCGGCCGCGGTCGGTGTAGCTCCCGTTTGATTTTCGGCGGCGAATTGAGGCGACCGCGGAGCGAAACTGAGCGAAACCGAGTCCGCGATCAGTCTAGCGGAGGGTGACTGTTGACGGCGTCGCGGACCCGCGTCGCCAGCGCCGGTGGCGCGCCGCGGCGCAGAAACCAGCGCAATGTCTTGGTATCCCCGATCGGCTCGAAGTCGTGCGCCTTGAGCAGGTGCTGAACCGCCGCGCGATACCGCGATCCTCGGGGAATGCGCACCACCCAGGTTTTTTTGCCGTGGGTTGTCCCGAACAGCGCGTCGATGAGCGCGCGGCCCTGTCCTCCCCCGCGGTGGCCGAACTCGATGCCGGCAAGCCACAGCTCATAGCCGCCTTCCAGCGCGCGAAACAGGCCGAAGCCGACAGGAGGATTGCCACCATGCCGGTCGTCCGGCCAAAAGACATACCCCGGGACCGCGACCGATTCCACGCGCCCGCTCTGCGCGTCCTCTTCCACGAAATAACCATGGACGAGTGCGCGCTTGAGCTTGGCGAAAAACTCCACCGCTTGCGGAGTGTCGCCGGCGAGACCTGTGGTCAGGCTGCCCTCCGCCGACGCCTCGCGGATAAGCGTACGCAGCATCGCAAGGTGACCGACGTGAGCGGGAGCGAGCACGGTGTGACGAGATCCTTCGGGCGACGCGTTGTTATAGCGCGCCGGCGGGCACCGCGGGTTCCCTTTCTTACCAACGGCCACCCTCGCATCATGAGCGGTCAACCGCGAAGCCGTCGCCGCTAGTGCGCCTGCTCCCAGTTGGGTCCGCTGCCGACGTCAACCACCAAAGGCACCTGCAACTGGGCGACGCTGGCCATCCGCAGCGCGAGCTCGGCTTTGACGCGGTCGAGATGATCCAAGGGCGCTTCAAGCACCAGCTCGTCGTGAACCTGCAAGACCAGCTTCGCGCCCACGGACTCACGGTCGAGCCACGCCTGGACCTCGATCATCGCTAGCTTGATCAAATCGGCGGCCGTTCCCTGCATCGGCGCGTTGATCGCCGCGCGCTCGGCCGCCTGGCGGCGCGGACCGCCGCCGGCATTGATGTCCGGCAGCCAAAGCCTGCGCCCGAACACGGTCTCGACGTACCCCTGTGCGCGTGCGAGCTCACGGGTGCGCTGCATGTACTCGGCCACGCCCGGGTATCGGGTGAAGTATTTTTCGATGAACTGCGCCGCGGCCCCGCGCTCGATGCCGAGCTGGGAAGCCAATCCGAATGCGCTCATACCGTAAATCAATCCGAAGTTGACGGCCTTGATGGTGCGCCGCTGCTCCGAGGTCACATCGGCGATCGCGACGCCGAAGATGTCGGCGGCGGTCGCACGGTGAATGTCGGCGCCTTCGGCGAAGGCCCGCAACAATGATTCGTCGGCCGAGAGGTGCGCCATGATGCGCAATTCGATCTGCGAATAGTCGGCCGAAATCAGCGCGTGGCCCGGCGGCGCGATGAACGCTTCGCGAATGCGCCGGCCTTCCACGGTGCGGATGGGAATGTTCTGCAGGTTCGGCTCGGTGCTGGCCAGGCGACCGGTGACCGCCGTGGCCTGGCCGAAGCAGGTGTGGACGCGGCCGGTGCGCGCGTTGACCATCTGCGGCAGCTTGTCGGTATAGGTCGACTTGAGCTTGGACAGCGCACGATGCTCGAGCAACAGCTTGGGCAGCGGATAGTCGGCGGCGAGTTGCTGCAATACGTCCTCGTCGGTCGACGGCTTTCCGGTGGCGGTCTTTTTCAATGCCGGAAGCTTCATCTTGTCGAACAGGATCTCGCCCAACTGCCTGGGCGATCCGAGATTGAACGGCTGGCCGGCGGCCTGATACGCCTGCTGCTCGAGAATCATCATCCGCTCGCCCAGGGTCCGGCTCTGCGTCGCGAGCAAGGACGCATCGATGAGCACACCCTCGCGCTCCATGCGAAAAAGCACTTCGCGAGTTGGCATCTCGATCGTCGAGTAAATGAAATCGAGCTGCGGATTCTGCTTGAGCCTGGGATAAAGAGCGCCATGAAGCTGCAGAGTGATATCGGCATCTTCTCCCGAATACTCGGTCGCCTTGTCGATCGAGACCTGGTCGAAACCGATGTGGCCCGCGCCCTTGCCCGCGACGTCGGCGTAACTGATGGTCTTCACGCCGAGGTGCCGCCAGGCGAGGCTGTCCATGTCGTGCGGCCGTTGCGATTCCAGCACGTAGGACTGCAGCATGGTGTCGTGCGCGACTCCGGCAAGCGCGATGCCGTAATTGGCGAGCACGTGCTGATCGTACTTGACGTTCTGGCCAAGCTTTTTCCTTGTCGTGTCTTCGAACCAGGGTTTCAATCGCTGCAGTACGTCGTCGATCGGCAGTTGCGCCGGCGCTCCTGCATAGCGATGGGTGAGCGGAATGTACGCCGCCCGTCCGGGCGCGATCGAGAACGAAAGCCCGACAATGCGCGCTTCCATCGGATCGAGGCCCGTAGTCTCCGTGTCGAAGCACACCAGCTCGGCGCGTTGCAACGCCTCCAACCAGCGCTCGAACGCCGCATTGTCGAGCACTGTTTCATAGTCTCGCGCGACCAACTGGCGCGGGACTTCGGGCTCGACGTTATGGTCCTGGGCGGCAACGACAATCGTCGCTGCCGCCTTGTCCTCGGCGATATCCTTGAGCCAGCTCCTGAATTCAAAACGGCCGTAGAGCTGGCGAAGCTTTGCGGCGTCGTGCGGCTGCATCACAAGCTCGCGCGGAGCGAACGGCAGCGTACAGTCGGTCTTCACCGTCAGCAGCCTCTTGCCTTGCGGCAGCCACGACACTGCCGCGCGCAGGTTCTCGCCCACCACGCCGCCGATCGCTCCCGCGTTCGCGATCACGTTGTCGAGCGTGCCGTGCTCGGCGAGCCACTTGGCCGCCGTCTTCGGCCCGACCTTGGCGACGCCCGGAACGTTGTCCACGGCGTCGCCCGTCAGCGCCAGAAAATCGAGCAATTGATCGGCGCGTACCGCAAATTTGTCGACGACACTCGTCATGTCGAGCCGCTCGTTGCTCATCGTATTGACCAGCGTCACGCGCGGCGTGATCAATTGCGCGAGATCCTTGTCACCGGTGGAAATCAGCGTATCGATCCCATGCTGCTCCGCCTGTCTGGCCAGCGTCCCGATCACGTCGTCGGCTTCGACGCCTTCGATCATCAGTATCGGCCAGCCGTGGACGCGGATCAGCTCATGCAAGGGCGCGATCTGGGCGGCGAGCGCGTCCGGCATCGGCGATCGGTTGGCCTTGTATTGCGGGTACCATTCGTCGCGAAATGTCTTGCCGGGAGCGTCGAACACCACCGCGAAGTAATCCGGCTTGCCGTCGTCGATCAATCGGCGCAACATGGAAATGACACCGCGAATGGCACCGGTCGGCTCGCCGCGCGACGTGCGCAAATCGGGCAGCGCATGAAACGCTCGATACAGGTACGACGAGCCGTCAACCAGAACGAGCCTAGGCATGATTCAGACGAGCAAGATTCCGGAGATAATCGACCCGCAGTCGATGTACTCGACGAACGGCCAAGAGGCGTGGCGGGTGCTCGGCATTATGGCAGAATTCGCCGTCGCGACCGAACGTCTGCGCGGCATACGGCCGGCAGTAAGCATGTTTGGCAGCGCTCGCATCAAGGCCGACCACCCGTATTACAGAAAAGCGGAATGCATCGCGAGGCTGCTTTCCGACGCCGGCTTTTCGGTCATTTCCGGCGGCGGCCCGGGTCTGATGGAAGCAACCAATCGCGGCGCGCACGCCGGCCGGTCGCCTGCGGTCGGTCTTAACATTCTTCTTCCTCACGAGCAGGCTGGCAACGGCTTCCAGGACGTCGGGATCAACTTTCGCTATTTCTTCGCGCGCAAGATGATGTTCGTCCGCTTCGCGTCGGCGTACGTGGTGTTGCCGGGAGGCTTCGGCACGATCGATGAGCTGACCGAGTGCCTGACGCTGGTCCAGACCGGAAAGAGCCGCAAGATACCGATCATTCTGGTCGGCAGCGAATTCTGGAAGGGACTGGTAGCCTGGATGCAGGACAAGCTGGTCGGCGAAGGCATGATTTCGGCGAACGACCTCGACTTGATGCGGGTCATCGAAGAGCCTGAGGCGATCGTCGAAGCAATTTTCGACTATTATGAAAGCCGGGGGTTTCAAGCGTCGCGCGCCGAGCGCGACAAGATGCTGAACCTGTGAGCTGACCAGGATTCAGGGGTCGCAAGGGCGATTCCTGCTAGAATAAACGCGTCCACTCGTACGATCGCAACATGCACCCTCGCATTACCGCCCTCTTGTCAGCGCTCGTCTTCGCTGCCGCGCTGACCGCGACCGCGCAAAAGGCGCCTCCGGCAAAGCTCGAGCCCTTGCCTGAACCGCCGCCGATAGCGCCTGAAATTGCCAGCGATCCCGACCTCGAGCCGCAGATTACGATCACTCGCCGCGCGACGGAGACGATCGAGGAATACCGTGTCGGCGGGCGTCTGACGATGATCAAGGTCACACCGAAGGCCGGCCGGCCGTACTATCTCGTCGCCGACGGTACCGACGGGACCTGGATTCGCCGCGATAGCCTGGACACGGGCCTCAAAGTCCCGATGTGGCTGCTGTTTTCTTTCTGATCGCATTTCCCCATAACCCTTTGCGTTGAGCGCGGGTGGCTTTGCCGCCGGCTCGTCGTGTCCGTCGATGGCTGTCTACACCACCGTCTCCGCTGATGATCTCGTCGCATGGCTGACCCGTTACGCGCTCGGCACGGTGCACGAATTCGAACCAGTCGTTTCCGGCATCGAGAACACGAACTATTTCGTTACCGCCGACCATGGGCGTTTTGTATTGACGCTGTACGAGCGGCTGCCGGCGGAAGAGCTGCCGTTCTATCTCAACTTGATGGCGCACCTCGCGCACGCGGGCGTCCAGGCGCCCGCCCCCGAGCCGGATCGCAGCGGCGCGTTGTGGAGTTTTCTCAACGGCAAGCCCGCAGGCCTCGTCACTCGGCTCGACGGCGTGCCGGTCGAACGGCCGCAAATCCCGCACTGCGCCGCAGCGGGTGACGCGTTGGCGCGGATGCATGTCGCGGTCAGCAATTATCGGGGGCGCTTGTCCAACCGTCGTGGACCCGCATGGTGGCGGCAGGCCGCGCGTGCGGTACGGCCGTTTTTGTCGGTCGAGCAGAATGGCCTGCTCGCGTCCGAAATCAAGTTCCAGGCCGGGTTTGCCAAGACCAAGCTGCCGCGTGGCGCAATTCATGGCGACTTGTTCTGCGACAACGTCCTGTTCGACGGCGGGCGCGTATCGGGAATCATCGATTTCGGATTCGCCGCCACGGACGCGCTGGCATACGACCTCGCGATTGCCGTCAACGATTGGTGCACCGTCTCCGAAGACGCAAGCTCCGGCGCATTGGACCCGTCGCTCAGCGGTGCCATGGTCGCCGCGTACGAAGACGTGCGGCCGCTCTGCTCGGAGGAGCGAACGCTGTGGCCGGTGTTGCTGCGTGCTGCGGCATTGCGCTTCTGGTTGTCGCGGCTCTACGATCTTTACCTGCCGCGCCCCGGGGAGCTGACGCACGCGCACGATCCAGCCCTATTTGAGCGCGTACTTCGCGATCGGATCACGCGCGTCGCAAGGCTGCAATAAGGGCTGCAATGAGAACTGCAATGAGCCGTGTTGCGATTCCATTCGCGCGCCGTGACGCGCGAAACGGCATCGTCTGGATCAAGCGCGCCTATGCCATGTTCCGCGCCGCGCCGTTGCGGTGGCTGCTGCTGTTGTTCATCTATTACTTGCTGATCGCGCTGCTGGAGTTCGGGCCGGTGCAAGCGGTGGGACAGTTCGTCGCACCGCTTCTGAAACCGGTGTTTGCCGTTGGCTTCCTCGCCGCCGCCTGGTCGCAGGAACGAGGGATCGCGCCCCGCTTCGAGCATCTCTTTCAAGGCTTTCGCAGCAATCTTCTCGTGCTCGTTCCGCTGGGAGCGGTGTTTCTCGCCGGTATAACGCTTGCGGTTGTCGCGACCACGCTGATCGATGACGGCAGGCTGATTGCGCTGATATCAGGCGCGGAGAAACCTACCCAAGAAGCGCTTGCTAGCGGCCCGGTACAGCTTGCGATGCTGTTCGGTGTGGCGTGCGCGATGCCATCGCTGCTGGCGTTGTGGTTTGCGCCGGCACTCGTTGTTTTCAACGATGCCGGCGTCGCGAGGGCGCTGGGCACCAGCCTTCGCGCAGCGATCGCCAACTGGCGCCCGATAGCGGTCTACTGTCTCGCTGTTTTCGTACTCGGCGGCGTGCTGCCCGTTCTTGCGCTATCGATCGCCCACCTGTTCGGCGACGCGGTGGCGGGCATGGTAGCGCTATTCGTCGTCGTCCCGTACCTTTTCACGTTTGTGGCAACGCTGCATATTTCCGATTACGTCAGCTATCGGGATTTGTTTCACGGCGACGAATCGCCCCCGGAGACACCACCCGACTCGCGACGCTGACGGCACGGTCTCGTTCGAGGACGGGTCACGCCGGCTGCAGCTTGGCGTATTCCAGCGCCAGCCACTTGACGCCGCCGTCCCGAAAATTCACCTGAACGCGGGCATCGGTGCCGCGCCCCTCCGCATCGATGATAATGCCCAGGCCGAAGCGTGAGTGCTTCACACTTTGTCCGATGCGCCAGCCGGCGCCATCGCGTACCCGCTCCGCAACGTTGCGTTCGCCGAGGGCTTCGGGCTCGGCGGCGAAGTCGCCGTGTTTCGGAGACAGCCATTGCACCATCCCCGCCGGGACCTCGTCGAGAAAACGCGACGCGACGTTGTATCGAAGCTGCCCATGAAGCATGCGACTTTGCGCATGCGTCAGGTACAGTCTCCGTCGCGCACGGGTAATCGCCACATAGGCAAGGCGGCGCTCCTCTTCGATGCCGTCGTATTCTTTCAGGCTGTTCTCATGCGGGAAAAGCCCCTCTTCGAGTCCGGTAACGAACACCGTATGGAACTCGAGGCCCTTCGCCGCGTGCACGGTCATCAGCTGCAACGCCGGCCGACCTTCCGCCGCCTGAGTCTCGCCGGCCTCCAGCGCGGCGTGAGATAGAAACGAGGTCAGCGGGTCGTCGACATTTTCGCCGACTTCGCGCTCGGCCTCGCGCATGAAACTTTGCGCCGCGTTGATCAACTCCTGCAGATTGTCGATGCGATCCTGTCCGCCTTTTTCGGCTTGATAGTGGGGGAACAGGCCGCTCGCGTGGACCACGTGCTCGACCTTTTCCGCCAATCCGAGGTCTTGCGTTGCCACCCTCATGACATCGACGAGCTTGAGAAATGCCGCGACACTCACGCCCGCCTTGCCGCCGACCGGGTTAGCAGACGCCGCCTGCCACAAGCTGCTGCCTTGCGCCCGCGCGCGCTCCTGCAGTGTTTCCAGCGATCGCGCGCCGATGCCGCGCGGCGGAAAGTTCACCGCGCGCAGGAAAGCGCCGTCGTCGTCCGGCGCGGCGATGAGCCTCAGGTAGGCGAGCGCGTGCTTGATCTCGGCGCGCTCGAAAAAGCGCATGCCGCCATACACGCGATAGGGCATCGCAGCGTTGAATAGCGCGTGCTCGACCACGCGCGACTGCGCATTGGAGCGATACAGAACGGCGATCTCCGCAGGCGACACGTCATCGTCGACCAGGCCCTTGACCACGTCGACGATGAACGCGGCCTCGTCCAGATCGGATGGCGCGGCATACGCCCGCACCGGTTCGCCATGCGCGTCCGAAGTCCAGAGATTCTTGCCCAGTCGTCCCTGGTTGTGCTTGATGAGCGCATTTGCCGCGTCGAGAATGTGTCGATGAGAGCGGTAGTTCTGCTCGAGCTTGATAAGCTTGACCGGAACGTCCGTGGTGCCGAAATCGCGCTCGAAATGTTGCATATTGGCGACGTTGGCGCCGCGGAAGGCGTAGATCGACTGGTCGTCGTCGCCGACCGCGAAAATTGCGGCATGCGTACCCGCGAGCAGCTTCAACCACTTGTACTGCAGTGCGTTGGTGTCCTGGAATTCATCGATCAGGATGTGCGAGAAGCGGCGCTGATAGTGCTCGCGCAGGGAATCGCTGCGCGACAGGAGCTCGAAGGTTCGCAGCAGAAGCTCGGAGAAATCGACCACGCCTTCGCGCTGGCACGCCTGCTCATACAGAGCGTAATGCTCGACCTGCCGGCGGCTGAATTGGTCGAACGCCTCGACCTGGTTCGGACGCAGCCCTTCCTCCTTGGAGCCGCTGATCAGGGCCTGGAGCTGCCGCGCAGGAAAGCGCTCGTCGTCGATGTTATGCGCCTTGTACACGCGCTTGATCAGCGCCAGCTGGTCCTGCGTATCCATGATCTGAAACAGTTTCGGCAGCCCCGCCTCGCGGTAATGCGCGCGGAGCATTCGGTTGCACAGTCCGTGAAAGGTGCCGATCCACATGCCGCGTATGTTCACCGGCGTCAGCATCGAGAGCCGCGTGCTCATCTCCCTGGCTGCCTTGTTGGTGAATGTCACCGCCAGCACCGACAGCGGACTTGCCTGCCCGGTCGCGAGCAGCCATGCGATCCGTGTCGTCAGAACGCGCGTCTTGCCGCTGCCGGCGCCGGCGAGGATGAGCGCCGATGCGTGCGGCAGGGTCACCGCAGCAAGCTGTTCCGGATTGAGGGCTTCGAGAAGTCGTGACGCCATGGAAAAACGCGAGAGAGGGCGAACAAGCCGCCGTCAGGGGCAATGAGCGGGTAATCAGCGTGTAATTATAGGCGATTAGCCGTGACCGGCCGCAGCGCGCCAAAGCCGAGCCGGGCGTTATAATCGCTCCCGCCTTCCGGCCGGCCACTGTCCCGATGTCCCGAACCCCGCGCATCAATCCCGCCGCCAATTCCGCCACCGCGCGGGCATTCGTGCAATGGATACGATCGGCCGCACCGTACATTCACGCTTTTCGCGGCAAGACTTTCGTGATTGCGTTTGGCGGAGAGGTCGTCGCCGACGACACGTTTCTGGGCATCGTGCATGACCTCAATCTCCTGCACAGCCTCGGCATCCGGCTGGTCGTCGTGCACGGATCACGTCCGCAAATCGAGGCGATTCTCAAGCAGCAGCATATTCCCAGCCGCTACAATCGCGGTCTGCGGGTCACCGACAGCGAGACGCTTGACTGCGTGCTCGAAGGAACCGGGCATGCTCGCAGCCGCATCGAAGCGCTGCTCTCGCTCGGCGTCGCCAACTCGCCCATGGCCGGTGCGCGCATCCGGGTGGTCGGCGGCAACTTCCTCACCGCCAAGCCGATGGGCGTTCTCGACGGGGTGGACATGCAATGGACCGGCGAGGTCCGGCGCGTCGACGTCGAGGCCATACGACAGCGGCTCGATGACGGCGATATCGTGCTGGTCTCGCCGCTGGGCTATTCGCCGACCGGCGAGATTTTCAACCTGGCGCTGGAAGAGGTCGCGACCCAGGTTGCGGTGTGGCTCTCGGCGCAAAAGCTCGTTTTTCTGATGGACACCGATGGCGTGCGCAACGGGCGCCGCCAGCTTCTGACCGAGCTGTCGACGCGCGACGCCGAGACGCTGCTCGCCAAGCGCTCCAAGCTGCCGGCGGACGTAAAGCACTATCTGCCGTGCGCGATTCGAGCCTGCGACAACGGCGTCAAGCGCGCCCACCTGCTCTCGCGCCATCACGACGGCGCGCTGCTCCTCGAGCTGTTTACCCGTGACGGCGTGGGCACCATGATCGCCGCCGCGCCGCTGGCGCAACTGCGCAGCGCGACCATCGACGATGTCGGCGGCATCCTGGCGATCATCGCCCCGCTCGAGGACCAGGGCGTGCTCGTCCGGCGCTCGCGCGAACGGCTGGAGATGGAGATCGAGCGCTTCGTCGTCGCCGAGCACGATGGCGTCATCATCGGCTGCGCCGCGCTGTACGCGTTCCCGGCGGAAAAGACGGGCGAGCTCGCCGCGCTGGCGGTGGATCCCGACTTCCGCCGCGAAGGGTACGGCGAGGCGCTCTTGCACGAGATCGAGCAACGCGCCCGCAAGCTCCGCCTTTCGCGCCTGTTCGTGCTCACCACGCGCACCCCGGGATGGTTCGTCGAGCGCGGATTCGTTGAAAGCGATCCGGCAAGGCTCCCCAAACAGAAGCGCGATCTCTACAACTGGCAGCGGCGCTCGCTGGTCTACGAAAAGACGCTGGTCTGACCCGTCGTACCGCGCCCGCCGCCGCGCGCCGTGCGATAATTTCCATCTCTCCAATCGCTTAAGAGGTTCTTGTCGATGGCACGCACGGTGAATTGCATCAAACTCGGCCGCGCAGCCGAAGGCCTGGACTTCCCTCCTTATCCGGGTGATCTCGGCAAGCGCATCTACGAAAACGTGTCGAAGGAAGCTTGGGCACAGTGGCTGCGCCAGCAAACGATGCTGGTCAACGAGAACCGCCTGAGCCTGGCGGATCCAAAGGCCAGAAAATACCTGGCCGAACAAATGGAACGTCATTTCTTCGGCGGCGGCGCCGACGTCGCGTCCGGGTACGTGCCGCCGAAGGATTGATGTCATCGATGGACGCAAGCGCGATCAGCCGTTACCCGGTTCCGGCGCTCGCCGAGCTGCCGGCGGATATCCGCGAACGGATGCTCGAGGTGCAGGAAAAAGCCGGCTTCATCCCCAATGTGTTCCTGACGCTGGCGCACCGGCCGGATGAATTTCGCGCTTTCTTCGCCTATCACGACGCGTTGATGCTGCGTGATTCGGGGCTTACCAAGGCGGAGCGCGAAATGATCGTCGTCGCCACCTCGGGCGCGAACGATTGCCTGTACTGCATCGTCGCGCACGGCGCGATCCTCCGCGTGTACGCCAAGACTCCGCTGGTGGCGGACCAGGTTGCGGTCAACTTCCGCAAGGCGGACATTAGCGAGCGGCAGAAGGCGATGCTCCACTTCGCGCTCAAGGTTGCGCTGCGATCGGTCGAGCTGGTCGACGCCGACTACGAGGCGCTCAAAGCTCATGGCTTCACCGACGAGGACATCTGGGACATCGGCGCGATCGCCGCGTTCTTCGCGCTCTCGAATCGCATGGCCAATCTGATCGGCATGCGGCCCAACGACGAGTTCTATCTCTTGGGACGAGTCGCCAAACCAGGTGGCAAACCGGCGTGAGTTGAGGAGCGGCTCAAACGCGATCGCCGTCGTCGATTTTCCTGCGGCCCGATGCGCTGCACTGGATTCATGCTTCGTGCACGATCTGGCCGCCGACAAGGGTGTAGCGGACCTTGCCT
>DAIQRF010000179.1:0-5277 GCA_036786505.1 Casimicrobiaceae bacterium
CCGACGCTCTACAAGACGGTGCAGCAGGACAACATCGCCAAGAACGTCGCCACCAACTTTCCGCTGGTGCTGACCTCGGGCCGCCTGGTCGAGTACGAGGGCGGCGGCGAGGAAACGCGATCGAATCCATGGCTGGCGGAGTTGCAGCAGGAGAACTTCGTCGAGATCAACCCGAGGGACGCGAATGACCGCGGCGTGAGGGACGGCGAATACGTGTGGGTCAAGTCGCCGACCGGCGCGCAGATCAAGGTCAAGGCTCAGGTGACCGATCGCGTCGCGTCGGGGACGACGTTTATCCCGTTTCATTTCTCCGGCTGGTGGATGGGCAAGGACATGCTCCAGTACTACCCTGAGGGCGCGGCGCCGATCGTGCGTGGAGAGGCCGTCAACACGGCCACGACCTACGGCTACGACTCGGTGACGATGATGCAGGAAACCAAGACGACGCTGTGCCAGGTCGCCAAGGGCTGAAACCCAACGCCGCGCGCGGGAAGCGAGAAGGAACACGATCATGGCCCGAATGAAATTTCTGTGCGACGCCGAGCGCTGCATCGAGTGCAATGGCTGCGTCACCGCCTGCAAGCAGGAGAACGACGTTCCCTGGGGAGTGAATCGACGGCGCGTGGTTACCATCAACGACGGCGTACCGGGCGAGCGCTCGATCTCGGTCGCGTGCATGCACTGCTCGGATGCGCCATGCATGGCGGTGTGCCCGGTCGATTGCTTTTACAAGACCGAAGAAGGCGTCGTCCTGCACGACAAGGACCTGTGCATCGGTTGCGGCTATTGTTTCTATGCCTGCCCCTTCGGCGCGCCGCAGTTCCCGCAAACGGGAGCATTCGGCGTGCGCGGCAAGATGGACAAATGCACGTTCTGCGCCGGCGGCCCCGAAGCGGATGGCTCGCCCGAGGAATTTGCCAAGTACGGGCGCAACCGCTTGAGCGAGGGCAAGCTGCCGGCGTGCGCGGAAATGTGCTCGACCAAGGCACTCTTGGGTGGCGACGCCGACGTGCTTTCCGACATCTATCGTCAGCGCGTGACGATGCGCGCGGCGCGCGGCACCGCGGCCACGCCGCCGTGGGGCTGGGATGCGGCATATGGGCGTCCCGATGCGATCAAGGGGCAGCCGGTTCCAAACTCCGCCCCGCCATCGCCCGCGACGCCGGGGAGCAAGTCATGAAATATTTCGCAGGCGTGCTCGCGCTCACGCTGCCGCTCGCGCTAGGTCTCGCGGCTTGCGGCGAACGGCCGCAAGTCGTCAACTACAAGCAGGGAAGCTATCAGGGCAAGCCAGATACGCCGCCCTACCGCGCGGCGCCGTTCAACGGTGACAAGGCGCAGTGGGAGCACGCCCTGGAGACGCGCGCTCAGAACCAGAACGAGTACAAGCGGATCAGGTAGGAGCGGTGATGGTCGATTCCTCCCTGGTGCGATCGGCGGCCGCGCTTCTTGCAGCGCTTTCGTTCTCATTCCTCGGCGCGAGCTCCTCGTACGCTCAGGCTCCCGCGCCCGCAGCCGAGAGATCCTCTTCCGCTCAGATACCGACTCCGCCGCGGACTTCCGAGAATTCTTCGCCCGCGGCAGCAGCGCAGCGCCAGGGAGAGCAGCCATTCAACAATGCGCCGGTGTGGCGCGAGGTCCGTTCCAACACGCCGCAGACCACCACCGTCGTCGGTCGCGAGACCAACGTGCTCATCCAGTCGCAAGGGCAGACGTGGCGGACCCTTCGCAACAGCGATATCTCGGTGTTCGGCGGTTGGGCGCTGGTGTTGCTGTTTCTTGTGATCGCGACCTACTACTGGGTCAAGGGCACGCTGGGGTTGCATGCGCCGCCGACAGGGCGCGTATTACCGCGCTTCACCTTCCTTGACCGCGTCATTCATTGGTCGACGGCGATTACCTTCAGCATCCTGGCCATATCGGGGCTCATCATCCTGTTCGGCAAGGCGGTATTGCTGCCGCTGATCGGTTACACGCTGTTTTCGTGGCTCGCGGTGCTGGGCAAGAACCTGCACAACTTCACCGGACCGCTGTTTTCGCTTTGCATCCTGATGCTGTTCTTCAACTTCGTGCGCGACAACTTCCCCGGGCCCGGCGACTGGCAGTGGATCCGTCACTTCGGCGGCCTGTTTTCCAAGCACGAGCCTCCGTCGGGCAGATTCAACGCCGGCGAAAAGATATGGTTCTGGGGCGGCGCGTGCATGCTCGGCATCATCGTCAGCATAAGCGGCTTCGTGCTCGACTTCCCCAATTTCGATCAGACGCGGCAGGCGATGCAGATCGCGAACGTCGTACACTCGATCGGCGCGGTGCTGTTCATGCTCGGTGCCATGGGCCACATTTACATGGGCACGCTCGGCATGGCGGGCGCGTACGACGCGATGAGGACAGGCTATGTCGACGAGGAGTGGGCGCGCGAGCATCACGCCTACTGGTACAACGATGTCAAGGCCGGCAGAGATCCGGTTCTTGCAGCCGACCCGCGCGTGGTGGGGCACACGCCAGCACAAGCCCAATGAAAACCGACGCCAAGGAGCTTAGAGGCATGACCACGTTTCGCGCACTGTTCGCCGCCCTGATGGTGGTCGCGAGCTTCGGGCTCGCCATGGCCAAGCTTCCGCCGCCACCGCCGATGAACGACGCCGCCAAAGCCACGGCGGAAGAAAAGAAGGTCAAGGAAGCCGCGGCCGCGGAAGCCGCCAAGCAGCTCCAGGCGCGAATTGAGGACCGGGTCGCCGCGCGCTATATCGCAGAACAAAGGGCGAAGGGCATCATCGTCACGCCGCAGTTGGGACCGGGTGCCGGCGCATCGACCGACGCGGCTAAGGGATTGTCGTCGAAGCCCGAAAAGGCGATGGCACACTCGCCGGCGAAAAAGTAAGCGCGCTACCGAAGCCCGTTGCGCCCGCGCGGCGTCCTAGTCTGAAAGTCACCGTCGATTCGCGTCGCGGGCGCCGGACGATGCTTTGATCACAGAAGATCGTCCAGAGGCAGCAGCTTCAGCAAGTCGGTCTTCACGCCCTTCATCAGATTGCCCATCGGCTCGCTCTTCAGCTCGACCAGCTTGCCGCCTTCCTCGGTGCGCCAGATCAGCGCTTGCCGCCCGCTTGCGTCAGCACCCGTCAGCGTTGGCACATAGCAGTTGGCCGGCTGGGCGATTGCATTGAAGCGCGCAATCACCTGACGGGCGAGCGCCGGGCTGTCGATCAACACTCCGAGCTCGGTATTGAGCCGCAGCGACCGGCGATCGAAGTTCATCGAGCCAACAAAGACCCAGCGCCGATCGAGCACAAAAACCTTGGCGTGCAGGGCGAACTGTCCGCCGCTCGGGTTGCTGAGGCTGCCGCCGCTGCCGCGAGCGTCCGGCTTGCCGAGGACCGGTCTAACTTCGTAGAGCTCGATGCCGTCCTTGAGCATCGGCTCTCGATACTTTTGGTAGCCGGAATGCACGATAGGCATATCGGTAGACGCGAGCGAGTTGGTCAAAATGCGCACGTGCACGCCGCGATTGCGCAGGTTCTCGAGCAGTTTCATCCCGCCGTCGCCGGGTACGAGATAGGGCGACACGACCAAAAGCTCGGACTTGACCTGCTGGATGGCTTCGCCCAGGCGCTGCCGCAAAAGCCGGCCAGGCCGCTCCCCGTTTTGTACCTTGCTCTTTTCCGGACTGTCGTAGAGCAACTCGCCCTTGGCCCAGACCAAGGAGCTTTTGCCTGTCAGGATCGGCGTCAGTGGGTCGCCCGCAGCAAGCCGTCGCACGTACGGCGAGCCGGCCATTTTGGTCAGGTTTTCCGCCAGCGCGGCGCGATATTGGTCCAGCGCCGCCGCAGACGGCTTGAAGAAAGTCAGCGCGTCGATCGGGATGGCGAGCTCGCTATTCCAGTAGCTGTCGAAGCTCTTCGAGATCTGGCTGACCAGGGGCCCTACGGTGAGGACGTCAAAATCGCCGAACTCGGTTTCACTGCTCGCCTGAAAGTATTCATCGCCGATGTTGCGTCCTCCGAGAACCGCGACCGAGTTGTCGGCGACGAACAATTTATTGTGCATCCGATAGTTGAGCCGCGATGACGCGACGGCAAACTCCGCATAGCGCATGAAATCCAGGATGCCGCGTGAGAAAAACGGATTGAATACGCGGATTTCGACGTTAGGGTGAGCGCCCAGAGCCATGATCTGACGATCGCGCATAACGTCGTCACTGTCGTCGAGTAGCATGCGGACACGAACGCCGCGTTCCGCCGCGCGCAAGACACCGTCCATGAGCATTTTGCCGGTGTCGTCGTTTTGAATGATGAAGTACTGCAGATCCAGCGTGCGCTCCGCCGCGCCGGCCAGCTCGGCTCGCAGCAAAAATCCATCCACGCCCTGCGGCACCAGCCGGAACCCGGCCGCCCCGGCGTGCGCGCGAGCCTGGACGTCTACCTGCCGCCCGAGGCGAGTCGTTTCCGGATGCGCGAGCGCGGTCGACTCCTGCTTGGGGTAATTGCTGCCGGGCACGGTCGCGCAACCGGCGAGCACCAGCAGAAGCAAAGCGATAAAGGATGTATGGCGCATGATGACTGGGAGCAAGAGCCTCGGGAAGAATTTCTCAAGTGATGCAATCGGCGTACCAGCAATGACCGTACCCGATTTGCAAGGTTCTGCACGCATGCGGCCGCCACCGCCTGGCAGTCCTTGCAATTGTTACCGAACGTATCCGCAATTGCCATGAAACTCGGTAGCAACCATGTCATTTGTACCGCTGCGGCACCGTCGCGGGCGCTGACCAGGTACGCTATAATTTTCGGCCGCGGAGAGGTGGCCGAGTGGTCGAAGGCGCCTGACTCGAAATCAGGTATACGGCAACGTATCGTGGGTTCGAATCCCACCCTCTCCGCCATCAAACCATATGTCCCGCCGTGTTGTTGTCGCGCACAGCACGTTGCTCAAACGCGGTTCGAAGCCTATTCACGTCCGTTAGCGACAAATTGCGCTTCGGCCACTGACGGATAGCTCTTTTGGTCGGTTCCGCGGCGCCGGCGGTCGGCTGCTGGCTCATCTCACACAGCCGATCCGAGCACCATGCATCCAAGGCTGGGTGTGCGCGAGGCGAGGGTTACGCGGACGGGCAGCGTCGCGTAAAATTGACCCTCTCGCGCTCCTGGATGAAGCGTGGGAGCTGGGAGTACTTGCGTGGGTCGCATCACGGAGAGGTGGATGAGCGGTTTAAGTCGCACGCCTGGAAAGCGTGTTTAGGGTAATACCCTAACGCGGGTTCGAATCCCGCCCTCTCCGCCA
>DAIQRF010000180.1:0-5223 GCA_036786505.1 Casimicrobiaceae bacterium
ACGCTAACCTCCACACCGGTCGCGTCGCCTCCAACCGCGCTGCTCCGCACGCGGGCCGAAGCCCCGAAGGCGACGCTGTGGACGCAGACCTGGCCGTATGTCGCGGTGCTGCTCAGCATCGGCGCCATCGCGCTGACCGCGTTCGCCAATCGCCGCCGCATCGTGGTCCCCGCGTGGGGCGCACCGACGGTAAGCGACTTCTCGAAATCACCGATGCAGAATAGCATTGCCGCAAACACCTTCGCCCACTTCGACGTCATGACCGAGCCGCGACCGATCGTACCGCGTGCGAGTGCTTATCCGCCCGAGACCGGTCACTCGAGCCAGGATGCAAGCCTGGACACGCTTCTCGAAGAGGCAAAGATAGATGTGATCGAGGAAGCCGCGATCAGGAAGGAATGGGCGACACTCGCCACCGAAAGCTCCGTCGATATCGGCACCCATTCGATTCTCAAGGCCATCGCCGCCGCCGAGCGCGACCTGCACATCAGCCCGCCTGAGCCCGCGCAAGCCGCGATCGACCAGGCGCTCGACGATGATCTGATGCGCGCGCCGAAGCTGCACCGCTAGGCGACAGGCTAGTCCGCCAGGACGCCCTTCTCGAGGTGGATCAGGCGCCGCGCCTTTTCCGCCGCCTTGGGATCGTGGGTCACGATCAGGATGGTCTTGCCCAGCTCGCGATTGAGCTGATCGATCAACGACAGTATTTCCTCGCCGGTCGTCCGATCCAGGTCGCCCGTCGGCTCGTCGGCGACGATCAGCGTCGGGTCGGTAATCAGCGCGCGCGCGATCGCAACCCGCTGCTGCTGCCCGCCGGAGAGCTCGTTCGGACGATGGTCAGCGCGATCCGCCAGACCGACGAGTGACAGGGCAATGCCGACGCGCTCGCGCCGCTCACGACGGGAAAGATTCGAAAGCAGTAGCGGCAGCTCGATGTTTTCGAACGCCGTGAGCACCGGCATGAGATTGTAGAACTGGAAGATGAACCCGACATGCGACGCGCGCCATGCCGCGAGATCGCTCTCGGACAAGCGCGCGATGTCGACGCCGCCGACCTTGATCGTTCCGCTCGACGGCTTGTCGATCCCGGCAATCAGATTCAGCAGCGTCGTCTTGCCCGATCCGGAAGGCCCCATCAGCGCGACATAATCGCCAAGCTCGACGTCCAGATTGATGTCGACCAGCACCGGAATGATCTGCTCGCCGCGCTGGTAGTATTTCGAAAGCTTGCGTATCTCGACCAGTGTCGGCGCTGCGCGCGTGTTTACCGTTGCGTGCGATGGCGTAGCGATCGGCAAGTCCTCAGGGTCGCACCGTGCGAATTACACAGTTCGTCATTCCCGCTCATTTCGGTAACTGAGCGGGAACCTAGCGGCGTTCGTCGCATGATCGCACCGATTCGAACGACGCTGGATCCCCGCTTCCGCGGGGATGACGCTTCCGTTGCCAATCGCTGCGACGCTTCGCGTCTTGCTCTTGGACGGATGCGTCACTTCGCAGCCGCCTTGACTTGCGCGCCGGCGCTCAAATCGGGCGCGGGCTTCAACACGGCTTTCTCGCCGGTCTTGACCTCGCCCGAGATCGCCGTCAGCTCGCCGATTTTTTGTCCCGGCGTGACCGGCACCTCGGCGGCCTTTCCGTCGCGCACGATGAACACTACGGTCTTGCCGTCGCGCGGCGCG
The DNA here is from genome assembly GCA_036786505.1 of Casimicrobiaceae bacterium. GTDB lineage: Bacteria > Pseudomonadota > Gammaproteobacteria > Burkholderiales > Casimicrobiaceae > PALSA-1003. The sequence goes on from DAIQRF010000180.1 coordinate 1,683, forward strand.
AGCGCGTCTGAATGAACGGCGGTGAGCGGCTTCTGCTGCTCGGCGGTCACCGGTTGCGACAGGAACGAGACTTTGGCGCTCATTTCCGGCAGCACGCGCGGATCGATGGCCTCGAAACGAACCTTGGTCATCACGGTCGCCTTCGCCCGGTCGACGGTCGGCACGATGCGCGATACCGTGCCGCGAAAGCGCACGTCGGGCAAGGCATCGAGCGTGATCTCGCACGGCTGGCCGACGCTGACTTTCGACAGGCTGGACTCCGAAACGTCGGCTTCCACTTCGAGCGTGCTCATGTCGGCCATGCTGACCACCGCCCCCTTCGAGTCGGCGGCCGATGAAAACGGCGTCACCATGTCGCCGACATTGGCGCTCTTCGACAGGATGATGCCGTCGAACGGAGCACGGATGACGGTGTAGTCGACGGCGACCTGCGCATTGCGCGCGTTGGCCGCAGCCGCGGCAAGCGCCGCCCTGGCGCTCGCGACGCCGGCGAACGCACGATCGGCGCGCGCCTTGGCCTGATCGAGCGCTGACTCGGAGACGAATTTTTGGGCGATGAGATCGCGCGTTCGCTTGAGCGAGGACGACGCGTCGCGATCCTCGGCTTGAGCCTGTTCCAGCGTGGCGCGCGCGACCTGGACGTTGGCGCGCGCTCCTTCGACTTGCGCCTGGACATCGCTCGCATCCAGGCGTGCGATGACGTCGCCCGCCTTGACCCGCGAGCCTTCGGCGACCCCCAGCCATTCCAGGCGCCCTGACGCCTTGGACGAGATCGCCGCCTTGCGCTGCGCGACGACGTAGCCGGTGGAATTGATGACCACGAACTGCTGCGACGGATAGGTGGTGACGATCGGAGTCGTCTGCACGGTGATCGTGCGCGGCTGAGACGCGAACCAGGATGCGCCGACGATCGCCAGCAGCAGGATCGCGGCGAGCCACAACCATTTGCGGCGCCGGCGCGTTCGCACCGGCGCGATGCTGCGGTCGATCCTGAGTTTGGAGAGTTCCTCGGAAGCCACTGGGTGATCGGTACAGCGCCGTAGCAGAGCGAAGGATTATATCCTGCGGGGCAGAATTCATTCGGCCGCGACAACAAACGCGGGCCCCAATTAGCCGCTCTCGATCACCGGCGTTTGTGGCGAGTCGCCCTCCCCTCGACGTGCGCGCATCCATGCCAGCAGTGAGATGATCACCAGGCCCGATGCGATGAACGCGATGCCCGCCCATTCGGTCGCATTCAGGCGCTCGTCGAAGACCATCATCGAGCTCACCAGCGCGATCGCGGGAATGGCGAGCATGTTGAGCGCCGCGGTCCCGGCCGGCAGCCAGCGCAGTACGGCGATCCAGAGCACGAAGCCGCTCGCCGTCGCGATCGCGCCCGAATAGGCGAGCATCGCGACATAGACCGGGCTCCAGTCGACCGGCGGCGTATCGCGAATAAACGGCAGAAGAAAGAATGGGAGCACGCCGACGATCATCTGCCAGCCGATGAAGTTGAGCATATCGAGATGCTTTTCGCGCTGGAAATACTTGGTCGCGATGGTGCCCGCCGCCCAGCCGAAACCCGACAGCACTGCCCACAGTTTCGGCTTGAGCGCATCGTGCCAGTTCCACGGCTCGACGACCAGCGTAAGTCCGGCGAGCGCCAGCAGCACCGCAATCCATTGGCTGCCGCGAACGCGTTCGCCCAGCACCGGCCAGGCGAGGAGCAGGGTCCAGAACGGCATCGTGAACACCAGCACCGACGCGCGACCGACACCTCCCGTGGCCACTGCCATCGTGGTCGATCCGAAGTTGATCGTGGTCTGAAAAAAACCGGTGACGATAATCGCAATCCACGAGTTTGGCGCCAGAGGCCTGCGCTGCCAGAGCATCAGTGCGAACAAGACCGCGATCGCCAGCAAGATGCGCTGGATATTGAACACGACCGGATCGGCATGCCGCATCGCGAGCTTCATCGCCACCCAGTTGAAGCCCCAGATCAACGTGAGGACAACCAGCGCGACATACGCACCGCGGCGCGAGCGAATGGCGAAGCGCCGCACCATCACGCGCAGAGAAAGGCTTCGATCGCCGAAGCGACCGCCGCCGGCTGATCGTGATGCAGCATGTGCCCGGCGTCGGAAATAGTGAGCAGCGTTGCGTCGGAGAATGCCGCCATGCGCCGTTTCAATTCCGCTTCGACGTCGGGCTTGCTTTCGTTCTGAACACCGGCGAGCCACTTGAGCACGAACGAATCCTTGGCGCCGATCCAGAGCACGGGTGACGTGACGCGCCGCCAGATTGCGAGCACTTCCTCCATCCGATACACGTGCGGGAAAGGCAGCTTGTGACGCGGGTCCGACACCAGCCGCGCGCCGCCGTCGGGCAGCACCGCGGCCCAGTGCGCGGCGAGAAAGTCGGCCTTGTCGCGCGCCAGACGCGGATTGTTTTTCTGCAAACGGTCGGCGACCGCGGCGATGCTCGGATAGGGCGCGAACGAGGGTGGATCGCGCAGCGCATCGAGCCATCTCGCAATCTTGTCCGGCGCGACCTCGGGGCCTTCAGCCGGGATACCGAAGCCATCGAGCGAAATCGCGTGCGAAATCCGCGCCGGCCGGATGCCCGCGAAGAGGCAGGCAACGTTGCCGCCGAGACTGTGGCCGACAACACGAGCCGCCTCGCCGGGCGAGAAATGGTCGAGCAGCGCTTCGAGGTCGGCGAGATAATCGACGAACCAGTAGCCGTCCGGACACCATTCGCTGCGGCCGAACCCGCGCCAGTCGGGTGCGATGACGAACCAATCCCGCACCAGCGCGTCGACCAGAAACTGAAACGACGCGCCGACATCCATCCAGCCGTGGAGCATGAACAGCTTCGGCGCGCTTAGGTTTCCCCAGCTACGGACGTGGTAGGAGAGGCCTCGAATCGCGATTGACTGCGAAGTGGACGGCGTCACTCTTTTGACATTCTCAACGCTTCTTGCACAACGCGTTTCCGTCGACCCAACCGGTGCGATATTGGCCGTCGCTCTTGAATCGTGCCGCGTCCTTCTGTTCCAAGTCGCCGGTGCTGGCGCAGCCGTCGGCGTAACCCTGCCGGTAGGGCAGGGGGAAGCCCTGGAGATTGATTTTGGATGCGGGATCGGCGCTGGTCGTTGGCGGCGCCTGAGGCCTGGCCGGCTGCTCGGGCGCGCCAAGTGCGCCCGGCGCACCTGGCGGCACGCTCGCGCAACTGGCGACGATGATCGCAGCCAGCGCGAGGGCGAGGCTCCGGCAACGATTTCTGATTTTCGGCAAGGAGTCTGAGCGCGGAGTCAAAGCGAGTAAAATTGTACATCATGAGCGCGTTTAGGCCCGTCAGCTTCGTCCATCTGCGCCTGCACAGCGAGTATTCGATCGTGGACGGAATGGTGCGTCTCGACGAAGCGGTTACCGCTGCCGCAGCCGATCGCATGCCCGCGCTCGCCCTGACCGATCTGGGCAACGTTTTCGGCATGGTCAAGTTCTACCAGGCCGCGCGCGCCAAGGGCATCAAACCGATCGTCGGCTGCGACGTTTGG
>DAIQRF010000181.1:0-5197 GCA_036786505.1 Casimicrobiaceae bacterium
CGCCCAGCCTTCGACCAGAAACATCAGCGCGTTGATAGCCAATACGATCCACAGCACGCGTCCATAACTCTCGCGCATGGCAGTGATCTCACCACGCTTGTCTTCGCAACAAGTTGCCAAATGTCTTCCTACACGCCTCTTCATAGAACGCCTCGATCACCCCTCGGCGCGCCGTTGGCCCGCCGAGCGTCATGGCTCATTTTACCGGACGAGGCGACTCACCACGTCATCGCAGCGATTCGAAGGCAGTGACAAACACCAATAGCTTGCCGCGGAAAGCACCGGCCAAGATTGCGTACACGTCGACGTCACCACCGAGCCTGCGCTCGGCGCGGAACGGCGCGACTATTGAAGTTTACGAAACGAAGTGACGGACAGCGCTCCCGACCCGTCGTCCCCGCGAAGGCGGGGACCCAGTGTCTTTTGCCGCACGACACTGGATTCCCGCGACCCTGCCCCCCGCGAAAGGGGGGCGGGAATGACGAAAATGTTTGGTATGCGCGTCACTCGGTTACGAAAACGTAAATAATGAGCGCTGCCAAATCAGCCATACGGTTGTCATCGACCGCCACTTCGACTTTGTGTGTGTATTCCCTTAAGAATGCCGGCAGGTCGGGATGTGTTTGGCTCCAAGCCGACAAAGTGGCTATCGTGTCAGGTGGCAGCTCGCGAAACGTCGACGCGAGTCACAGTGACGCGCGCTGCTGGATTGAAATCTCGCGTTCAATGCACGTGCCCCTCCGGCGGCGGCGCGCGCGGTTGCTCATGCTTGAGCAGCTCGAACTGAGCAAACATGGCGGCGCTCGGGTCCGTCGCCGCATCAGGCACGCCAATCCAGCGCGCGCGCAGATAGCCCTGACGATCGATTAGGAACTCTGCGTGCGCGGGGGTAGCATCGCTCCCGTCAACGCCCAGACGTGTGAACATCGCGTACGCCGCGGCCACGTCCGGGCGGGTGGTCGCGCTAAATGAACTGGGGCCGTCAACGGCCTGCACATCGGCCGAAGTTGAATGGGTCTCTAGCGGCACGGCAATTACGCGCACCCCTTCCTCTGTAAAGGCGCGCTGCTGCATCGCTAGCGTACGCAGGCGCGGCAACGACTGCGGCAGCGTATAGAGTACGAGAAGCGTCAGGTGGTTCGCTTGCTGTTTCAGCGATTCCTGGGCGTGCGCAGCGACCTCGAACGTGAAATCCGGCGCCGCAATCGGGCGCCACGGCTCCGCGCTGGCGGTCATCGTCATCGCCTCCTCCGACTCCGCCTGGGCGCGCAGGAATTGGACCAGAGCCCAGATTTCCGCGTCGCTCAAGTGCGGTGTGAAACCAGGCATCGGCGTTCCCGAGATGCCATGCGCAATCTGCCAGAAGAGGTCGCCCACGCGGTGATGCTGCGAATGCTCGACCAGATTCGCTGGCTTGACCGAGAGCGACGACGCAGCGGGCCCATCGCCACGACCATGGACACCGTGGCAGCTGCTGCATTTCTCGCTATAGAGGGACGCGCCGCGGATGATCGAGTCAGTCGTATAGCGCACGGGCGAGGCAGCATAGGTGGTCGGATACGCGGGCACGGCGAGCAGCCACGCAAATAGACCAGCGGGAACAACGACACCAGCGAGAGCGGCGATTCGCATGCGCGGCGGTCGACTGAGCGCCCCTCGCACCACGATGGCGGCGGCAATGCACGCGACCATGCCGGCCGCGGCCAATACCAGCTGAACCCAGGCAGAATGCTGGATGCGCTGCCAGCTCAGCGTGTGATCGAACGGCCAGACCGGAGACTGATGCATTGCGGGTACCGTGACGCCGAGCGCGCCGACAATGATCACCACTCCGATTCCCGCAGCGATCTCCAGGATGGCGTTGCGCCGGAGCAAACGCCCTGCTCGACGATCCCCGCCTGCCAACCGCGGAGCCAAGTATCCGCGGTTCGCCACGGCCAGCCCCAGCATCGCCGCAAACAATCCGAGCTTTGCGAGCAGGAGCCGGCCGTAGTCGGTACCGAACAACGCGGGCACATCGCCGACTAGGTACCAGGCGTTGGTGAGACCGCTTGCGATCAGAACGCTGACGCTTGCCACACCCAGGCTCGAAAAACGCCGCGTTACCTGCGCAGCCCCGTCGAGCGTGTGAGTGCCACCGAGGAAATGGACGAGCGCCGGCATGGCGCCCAGCCACGCGCCCCCAGCGAGCAGGTGGACGACATCGGAGATAAGCTGGAGGTAGCGTTGCGAGCCCTGTCCCGCAGCAGCGTGCCCGGCCCAGGCAAGCGTGGCGAGGTACGCGGCGGCAACCGCAACGGTGATAATCGCCAAGCGCGAGCCAGGCTTGCCGTTGGCCGATCGCCCTATCGCCACCAGCAGCGCACCTAGCACGATGGCAAGGCCGAAGCGCAAGACCCAAAGGCGACCGAACCCGGTCCTGCCCAATACGAGCCCGAGGGTGTCGGGGCTAATCGCCTGCTCGAAAGACATCCCGCTCATCGAGGCTGCCTCAATGGCCAGCCACACCGCGCCCGACGCAATGCTCGCCGCGAGGCTCCAGCCACCGAGCCACAAGAGCCGGCGATAAACGTCGTCGCCTTCGCCGCGGATCGCGCGGCTGGCGGCTCGCCAAGCCGGCCTTGCCACGACCAGCACAAACACAAGCTCGCCAAACAGCAACATGACCGAGGCGATGTGAACGGCCCGCGCCGCGACGAGCAACGCGTTCATCGCTGCTTGCACGGCGCAGAAGGTGGCATACCCTTATGGCGTGACATCGAACGTAAAGTCGCCTTCACTGACATGAGTGTCGACCGACAATACGCGCCACGTCACGCGATACGTGCCAGGTGCAAGCGGGGGCACGGACACCAGCAGGAGTGCCGCGTCGGCGCCGTCGACCTGAGGATCGCCCTTGTCGACGCGCTTGCCGCTTCGGTCCAGCACCTGCATCGTAGTGAACGCAGGCTCGAGCCGTTCGGTGAACCACAATTTGATCTGCGCGGGCGCTCCGTGGACCGCGCTGCCGACGGCGGGCATCGCGTGGTCCAAGAAGGCATGCGCGTGGGCGTGCGGAGTGAACGCGAGCGCGCACGCAACCGCGAGCATCAAAACCAGCGATTGCTTCATATCAATTCCTGAAGATCGGCCGCCCGATCGAGTTGGGAAACAGATCATCGAGGAAGAAATGAACCTGTGCGATCCAACCCACGCGGCTGCCGCTACGACTGTTGACCGGTATCTGTGCCTCGATCGCCAGTTGGATAGATCGGCTAGCCCAGAGGATGCCCGGGTTCACCGTTCCCGTTGTTCCGCTCGCCCCCCGGTTGAGCGCCGTCGTCATGGGTGTTTCCACCACAAAAATCATCCGGTTGAACGGCTCGCGCAGGCCCATATCCTGCACGAAGGACTGCAGGTACGGGATGCTGTACTGGAATGCGAAGCCCCACTGAAGCGTGTTCGGATGACGCTCAACACTGACGTCGCCTTCGTCGCTTACCGAGGTGCTGCTGGCGCGCGAGGGAATGCCGATGCCGAGTTGCCCGGTGACGGCGAACGGACGCAGGAACTTTAGGTTCTCCGGCAGATCGCCAAAACCCCTGCCGAAAAAGAGCGCCGGCGTGAACGTGCTGAAGGACTCGGCGCCCACCCGCTTGGACCCGCTGCTGCCGATGTCCCAATCGATGCCCGCCGACATGATCGTCTCGTGCTCGGCGTTCTGATAGAACTGGTACTTGACGTTGGCCGAGAGATTGTCGAAGCCACGCTGGGTGTCGCCTCCCTCCGGCCGTAGCTGCCTGTAGGTCGCGCCAAAGCCGACGCCGATGTTCGCGGTCACCCGTTTCGACACATCGACCGAGAAGTCGGTTTCGCGCGTGGCGGGCTCGTCGCCGCTCGCCGGCAGCTTACGATAGGAGACGGTCGGAAACGACAGCTCGTCGGCGACGAACGGATCCTCGATTACGAGCGTTGCGGGGAAAAATCGCTTCCCGGCGAGCCCGTGCGCCGAGGCCGGTTCGATCGCAACCAGGGACATACATGCGGTGAGCAAAGTCAACAGCGGACGCCGGGAGATCGTGTCCACCAGTACCCGGCTGCTCGCCCCGGTAGCGCATACTTGCCGTACCGGCGGCGAGACCGATGCCTCGCTCGGTACTGTGCGCTGCATAAACGCGAAGAACGCTGACGACAAAGTCATTGCAGACCTCTCCTCATAAGACCGCATTCGGAAAATCAAGACGACAATGCTGCCGTCGCCATGACAGCGAGCTGAATGCGCCTGCCTACAGCGAAAGGCGTTCAGCCGTTCACTGCAACTGCGTCATATCGTGCGGAGAGGTGGACCACGAACAGGAGGAAGCGACGCGATGCGGTTCGCGTGCTGGGAAACCGCGTGGATGCGGGCCTGAACGCTGCAACTGGATGGTAAGAGGATTGTCGGCGGGTCCAGCGGGGCAATGACACATCGCGCCAAGTGCTTGAGCACCTGACACGGCGAGCAGTCGTGATCGGCCGGATGAGTCGGGCTGCCCGGTATGTCCGACGCATCGCCGTGCGCACGATACGGCGCCGATCTTTGATCGGCCCGAGGCTTGGCGCTTTCATAGGCCCCGTTGTCGTCGTGCGGCGCGAAGTCCACGGCGATCCATGGCAAGGTGCCAAGGGACGGCCACGCAAGCGCGACTAGGGCGCACGACGCCACCCACGAACGCCAGCGAGCGCAACGCCGTGGGCGCTGCGCTGATTTTCGGGTTTGGTGGAACTGTTGCTTCACGAATCTGAGCGAGTCATGCGTGACGATCTGAACGACGCGCTTGCAGAATATCACTTAAGCGATATGGGCCGCGATCTTTGATAGTACTGCGGCCAGCCATCCGATGCTCCCTTTCTTTAGTTGGTCCTTGCTGAATTTGACAGCCGTTACGATGACCGTGATCGTGGTTGCTCCGACCGCCACGACCATCGTGCTCGCGTTGTTGCTACTGCTTGGTCATCCGTGCGTGCATCTACGGGTCGTCTCGGGTGCGTACCGTTTATGATCGGGACTTCGCTGGCCATAAGCGATCAGCCACTTTGCAGGTAACGGCCATAACGGCGCGTTCAGCCGCGCCAACGTTTCCTCTCGTGTCCATTCGGCGACGCCTCTGCCGCGAACGAGGCCCGCGGCAAGCCGCAACGATCAAATGATCAGCAACCAGCATTGCACGCCAATTCG
>DAIQRF010000182.1:0-5189 GCA_036786505.1 Casimicrobiaceae bacterium
CTGCTGAGCGGCAATCCAATCGCGGTAAGCGGGAAGGGTTGCGCTCAGCAACAGACTGAATATGGCCAGCGCGATCATGATCTCGATCAACGTGAAGCCGCGACCCACGGTGCGCCGACACCTCTCGCTGAACCTTCCTGTCTCCATGCCGACCTCCCCGAATTGCGCAGCGCAAACGGTGCGTCGCGCCTGTTGGAAATCGTAGTCGGCGACGCCGTCGAGAGGGCCTCCACCTTCGGCCTAAGCGTCTGGTCTGATTGACAAAAGGAGCCGTCCTCGGCGGCATGCGATAATCGGGCTTACCCGCGCTGCCGGGTCGGAGGCGGGGCTCTCACGCATACGTTCCTCCAACGCGATCGCATCATGTCCGCTTCCAAGTTCGTCTGGGATGATCCGCTACGGCTGAACGATCAGCTCGCGGAGGACGAAAGAATCGTGCGCGACGCCGCGCACCGATACGCGCAGGACAAGCTTCTGCCGCGCGTGACGGCTGCGTTCCGTCACGAGCTCTCCGATCCGGCGATCTTCGGCGAAATGGGAGCGCTGGGCTTGCTGGGATCGACGCTGCCCGCGGAATATGGCGGTGCAGCGCTGAATTACGTCTGTTATGGTCTGATCGCCCGCGAAATCGAGCGCGTCGACTCAGGCTACCGGTCGATGATGAGCGTGCAGTCGTCGCTGGTCATTTATCCGATTCATGCCTACGGCTCGGAAGCGCAGCGAAAGAAATTTCTGCCGAAGCTGGTGAGCGGTGCTTTCATCGGCTGTTTTGGTCTTACCGAGCCGGACCACGGCTCCGACCCCGGTTCGATGACCACGCGGGCGCGGTCGGTCGCCGGCGGCTACAGCCTCTCCGGCAACAAGATGTGGATTTCCAACTCGCCCATCGCCGACGTTTTCGTGGTGTGGGCGAAGACCGACGACGGCGTCATTCGCGGCTTCATTCTCGAGAAGGGCATGCGCGGCCTGTCCGCGCCAAGAATCGAGGGCAAGTTCAGCCTGCGCACCTCGGTCACCGGCGAAATCGTGATGAACGAAGTGTTCGTGCCCGAGGAAAACCGCCTGCCCAACGTCGAGGGCCTCAAGGGACCCTTCGGGTGTCTGAACAACGCACGCTATGGCATCGCCTGGGGAGCGCTGGGCGCGGCGGAATTCTGCTGGCACGCGGCGCGCCAATACGTACTCGATCGCACTCAGTTCGGGCGGCCGCTGGCGGCTAATCAGTTGATTCAGAAAAAACTGGCCGACATGCAGACCGACATTACGCTCGGGCTGCAGGGTTGCCTGCGCCTCGGCCGGCTCAAGGACGAGGGCCGCGCGGCGCCGGAGATAACGTCGATCATGAAACGCAATTCATGCGGCAAGGCGCTGGACATCGCGCGGGTGGCGCGAGACATGCATGGCGCCAACGGCATTGTCGATGAGTTTCACGTCATACGGCACGTGCTCAATCTCGAAACCGTGAATACCTACGAAGGCACGCACGACGTGCATGCGCTCATCCTCGGCCGCGCCCAGACCGGCATCGCGGCCTTCGACTAGGCATTCCTGAATAATATGATCAAGCTCTACAACTATTTTCGTTCGTCGGCTGCATACCGGGTTCGGATCGCGCTCAATCTGAAGAGCCTCCCCTACGAATACTTGCCCGTGCATCTGCCGAAAGGCGAGCAGCGCGACGAGCGCTATCGCGCGCTCAATCCGCAGGCACTGGTGCCGATGCTGGTCGACGATGGCGAGACGATCACCCAGTCGATGGCGATCATCGAGTATCTCGACGAGCGGGTTCCGGACCCTCCGCTGTTGCCCGCAACGCCCGAAGCTCGGGCCCGGGTGCGATCGATCGCCCAGGCGATCGCGTGCGATATCCATCCGCTGAACAACCTGCGGGTGTTGAAGTATCTGACCCGAACGCTCGGCGCCAGCGAGGAGGCGAAGGACGCCTGGTACCGGCACTGGGTCGAGCTTGGGCTCGCAGCGCTCGAGGCCCAGCTTGCCGCGGACAGCCGCACCGGCGCGTTTTGTCACGGAGCAACGCCGACGCTCGCCGATATCTGCCTCGTCCCGCAGCTCGCCAACGCGCGCCGATACTCGATTTCCATCGATCCGTATCCGACGCTGGGGCAAATCGAATCGCGTTGTCTTGCGCTGGACGCATTCGCGCGAGCGGCGCCGGACCGTCAGCCTGACGCGGGATGATGGATATCCGGTCCGCAAGCTCCACCGGATCCGGGACGCGCGAGCGTGCTGCGAAATACTTTCTCGGCAAGCTGATGTTTGCACAAGAGCCTCGATGAAGTTCGCCATTCCATGCTGGGATCGCCCGTCGGTACCGGTTGCAGGCGGCGCCGAGTTCTACCCCGTCCGCCATATCTATTGTGTCGGGCGAAACTACGCGGAACATGCGCGGGAGATGGGCGGCGACGCCACCAAGGAGCCACCGTTTTTTTTCACCAAGGCTGCCGACGCGATCGTACCGGTCGTTCCGCCCGACGTCGGCCGTGTGCAATACCCGCTGGCGACAAAAAACTACCACCACGAAATCGAGCTCGTCGTAGCCATCGGTGCGCCCGGCGCTCGCGTCGCGCCGGAGCGCGCCAACGCTCTGATCTACGGCTATGCGGTCGGGCTCGACATGACGCGGCGTGACCTGCAAGCGGCGCTGCGCGAAATCAAGCGCCCCTGGGATCTGGGCAAGTCCTTCGCGCAGGCAGCGCCGATCGGGCCCATACACCCGGTCAGCGAGGTCGGCTACGTGAACCGTGGCCGCATCTCGCTCGAGGTCAACGGCGCGGTCAGGCAACAGGGTGATCTGGCGGACATGATCTGGGACGTGCCGCACGTGCTGCATTTTCTTTCGCAATATTACGAGCTGCTGCCCGGTGACTTGATCTTTACCGGTACGCCGTCCGGCGTCGGCGCAGTGGTGGCCGGCGATGCGCTGGTTGGGCGGATCGAGTCGCTGGGCGAGCTCAAGATCAGCATCGAAGCGCCGCCGGCGCAAACATGATTCCGGCCTGATTTTGGCAAAAGTCCGGGCATGACTTCATCCGAGCCTGGCTTCGCCGAGCGCGAATACAATCTGCGGGCGGCCTTTCCCGATCATCCACAGTGGTTCGCGCGCTGGGCCGCCGACAGCGAGCGCGTGCGCGCATCGATGCGCGTGGTGCGCGACGTGCGCTATGGCACCGGGCCCAAGCAGACCGTCGATCTCTTTCCGGCGGAGCGCCCGCGTGGCGCGCTGCTGTTTATTCACGGCGGTTATTGGCGCGCCCTGGACAAGGATGACCACTCCTTCATCGCGCCGCCATTCGTCGCCGAAGGCATTGGCGTCGCGGTCGTCAACTACGATCTCTGTCCCAGCGTCAGCATTGCGGACATCGCGGAACAGTGTCGGCAGGCGGTCGAGTGGCTGACGCGCGAAGGCGAAAGCCACGGCGTGCCGGCGCAGCGCATGATCGTCGGCGGACACTCGGCGGGAGGGCATTTGACGGCAATGATGTTCGCGACCGATTGGAAGGCGCGTGGAACGCCGGCGGACGCCATGGTCGGCGGTGTCTCGATCAGCGGCGTGTTCGATCTCGAGCCGCTGGTCGAGGTGTCGTTCAACAGCGATCTTCGACTCGACCCACAAAGCGCGCGCGAGGTCAGCCCGGTCCATGTCGATCCGCGGGTAGACGCGCCGCTGTTGCTGGCGGCCGGCGCAGACGAGACCAGCGAATTCATTCGCCAGAGCCGCAGTCTGTGGCAACGCTGGCCGCGCTGTCGTCCTGCGGGAAGCGACGGGCCGCTTTTTGTTCCGGGCAAACATCACTTCAGTGTGCTGAGCGAGTTTGCCGATCCACAAAGCGAGCTCTTCGCAACGACGATGGGCATGTTCGGACGAGCTATGCTCGAAACCTGTGTATGAGGTGAAGTGAGAGGGCCGCGTATTCTTGATGGTCGACCAAGATCATCAACCTTTTTGCAAAGGAGTGAATACGCCGTGAGTAACGATACGTTTTTGCGTTGAAGAATGCAGGCGTGGCGAATGAGGTTGGCGACGCGTTGACCGAGGTGCCGCGGTCATCGTCGCGTACAGCATGGTGCACGGCATATGGTTCGCTATTGTGGTAGCGCGTACTCGAATTCGTAGAAGTGCTTGCCGTCGACAATATTGATTCGGAACTTCCCAGCGATTCCGGATAACTCCTCGGTGCCGGAGTCTGGAACGACTGTGACCGAAAGTTCGGGCAGGCCGCGATTCATTATTCCCGTATGTTGGACGATAAAGCTGCCCTTCCGGCCATTCAACGTGCCGACGACTCGCTCGATGGCGACGTAGCCCGCAGAGCCCTTTACGTCTGTGACGGCGCTGAGCATCTCACCCTTTCCTGTACCGACGAGATGACCTGAAAATTGCTTGTCGATAGACATGCGACCAAGCTTCGCGCCGGCTGATGTATCAGCTTCGGACAGTGGTTTCATTGAGACTTCGAAGGTACCTTTGGCGTGGTGGCTCATGGGATTGCTGCCTTTGACGTGTGGCGTGGAAGGGGACTGCGTCTGCGCGGAAGCAGTGGCCTGAGCAAGAACGACTGCCGCGGTGGCAATGAGCGCGATGACGCGATTGAGAGGTGCTCTTACGACTGCAGGCTCACCCTTCTTGCCAAAACTATCGATCAGCCTCTTCCTTTGCGGGGGGGCGTCCATATACGCAGGGTTAGGGCTAGTAGTGCCTGCACGAAGGCGGTCTGTTGCGGTTTCTCGATTACCCGATGCGGGCAACAGAGTACCCGCCTTACCAAGCCCGAAGGCCGGCATGTTCACATAGACATTTTCAAAGCTGCCAGGTGAAACCACATACGTTTCATGCCAAATTCCAACATCGCCATTGGTGCCGATAGCTTTGTTAAAAGCCTTCCACGCGGGAAGGTGCTCTGCATCTCGATTTTTTGCATAGGTCAGAAGCTGCTCGGTCGAGCGCCAATACTGAACCATGATGGTTGTACGCCCGAACCACATTTCATATCCAAGCAGGCCGGAGTCCGGTTTTGACAATAGCTCCTTAATCATGCGGGGCATCGCCAGTACAACGGAAAGCCACTTATGGATTTTCCACGGGCGGTTGACACGCATTCCAATCAGGAACACGACAAACTCTCCCTCAAGATGTGCTGTTAGTCGATCAGTGCGAATCATGTGTGGCC
>DAIQRF010000183.1:0-5178 GCA_036786505.1 Casimicrobiaceae bacterium
CCGCATTCCAGCGCACTGGCGCGCAGTACAGCTAAGTGCATGCGTGCACACGTTTTGCACACGCCGCTTCGCAAGCGATTGATGTTGAGTGTGAATCGCACCGATCCATCATTGGCTGTATCGCAACGGAGGGAACCCTGGTGAGTACCAGCGAGCCCAAGGGAGCGAGCCGAACAGAGGTGGCGCGTTGACTGTTGCGAAAATGACGGCCTGCCGTAGCGGGAAACACGTCACGACTGGGGCTGCGAGAAATCGGCTTTGCGAATCTATTAGACGCCTATTAGCGCCCGACCGGTGAGCGACTCCTTACTTACGTAGCAACGAATCGAGGGTGGCCAAGGGCGGAATTGAACCACCGACACAAGGATTTTCAGTCCTCTGCTCTACCAACTGAGCTACTTGGCCAAGCGTCGCATTTTACCAGATCGACCTCGCCCGGCATAAGCTTGCGTCGCTTCTAATCGCCAAGAAAGGCCAGCATTTCATTCAAGGTCGCGTCCGGCGCTTCCTCCGCCAGGAAATGTCCGCACGGCAGCGCGCGACCGGAGACATCGCCGGCAACGCGCTGCCAATCCTCGACTGGTTTGAACAGCCGATTGCCGACACCTCTTTCACCCCAGAGCACGAGCATGCGGCAACGGATGCGCGCATCCCCGTCAGCAGCGTCGTGGTCGAGATCGATGGTCGCCGCCGCACGATAGTCCTCGCAGGTCGCATGCACGGTTGCCGGATCGGCGAAACAGCGCTCGTATTCGGCCAGCGCGCGAGGATCGAAATGCTGCAATCCGGAGGACCAGCCGCCGAGCTTGCGGCGCAAGTAATACGAGGTGTCGGCGCCGATCAGACGTTCGGGAAGATCGAATGGCTGGATCAGGAAGAACCAGTGATAGTACGCCGTCGCAAATGCCTGATCGGTGCGCGCAAACATCAGCCGGGTAGGCGAAATGTCGAGGACGACCAGCCGCTCGACCCTTTCCGCGTGATCCATCGCCATGCGGTGAGCAACTCGCCCGCCCCGGTCGTGCCCGGCGACGGCGAACTGCGAAAAGCCGAGCGCTTGCATGACCTCGACCTGGTCCTGCGCCATCGCACGTTTCGAATAGTTGATGTGCGAGCTGCCGCCTTCGGGCTTTTCGGAGTCGCCATATCCGCGTAGATCGGGACAAACGACGGTGAACCGCTGCGCCAGCCGGGGCGCGATCTTGTGCCACATTGCGTGTGTCTGCGGATAGCCGTGCAACAGCAGCAGCGGTGGTCCACTGCCGCCGGTGACCAGGTTGATCTCGGCGCCGGTAGTCTTGATCCGTCGCGAAACGAAGCTTTCGAACAGAGTCGTCATCATCAGCCCAAGCGTTCGTCGAGGTGAGCCTTTCGAGGCAGAGATCGGTGAGGATGCGCTCGCTTCCGGGCCCTCGCCGGCGATAGACAGAAGTTATTGCGCCGCGACGAACGGCGATGCGTCACTGCGCTCGATCGGCAATCATCGCCATCGCTGATTCGGCGCCCATACCCCCCGACGCCGCCGCGGCCATGAGATCTTTCCATGTCTGGTCGTCGATCGCGATGCCTTCGGCGTTACGCTTCGCCCGCGTCGCGCGCTCGACGTCACCCGGAAGCAACACCGGCTGGCCGGTGACGGCCGGAGGAGACGCCTTCACCCATTCGACGAATCGTGCGACTTCTCGCGAGACTGCGCCATCGGAATCATAGACCGCCGGAGCGATGTAGATCGACAGCATGTTATTGCGCAGCACCGTGTCGTCAGGATCCGAGCTTCTTCCGGTCGAGATCGCGCCGGCGAGCAAGTCGACGATGATCGACAGGCCGGAGCCTTTGTGCGCGCCCACCGTCAGCAGCGCGCCGCCGTCGTAGAAATCTTTGGGCTCGATGGTCGGCTTGCCATGTTTGTCGATGATCCATCCAGGCGGAACCTGCTCGCCCTTGTTGCTCGCGACAAACAATTTTCCCTCGGCGACCATCGACGTGGTCACGTCCAGTATCACCGGATCTCCGCCTGCGACCGGTACGCCGACGGTGATGGGATTGGTCGAAAGTCGGCGGTCGCTGCCGCCGAAGGGCGCCACACGCCGCGCGCCCGACGTGTTCAGGAAATGCAGCGACACCTGGCCTTCGGCCGCCGCCAATTCCGCCCAGTCGCCGACGCGACCGAGATGGCCGCAATTGCGCAGTCCGACCATCGCGATGCCGGTCTTGGCCGCCTTGGCCGTCCCGGTCCTGCCGGCGAACTCGCCCACCACCTGACCGAACCCGCGATTGCCGTCGATGATGGCGACGGTGTCGCTTTCGAAAACGATCGATGGCGACTGATTCGCTCTCAAGCAGCCATTGCGCATCCATTCGAGATACTTGCCGACCCGGATGACTCCGTGAGAATCGTGCCCCACCAGGTTCGAGTCGACGAGCCGCCGCGCGACCATCGCCGCTTCGTGCGCGTCGCAACCGCCGCCGCGCATGATCGCGGCCACCAGATCGACAAGCTTCGGCGCCGCAACGGTGCTCACCGTCAATGAATCTCCGGCTCTGCCGTAGGAGCGGTGCCCTCGAGAAAATCGAAGTCACAGCCTTGATCGGCCTGGGTGATGTGCTGCTGGTACAGCGCGCCATAGCCACGCTCGAAGCGCGGTGGCGGCATTTTCCATTCGGCGCGGCGGCGGGCGAGCTCGGCGTCGCTGATCTTCAACTCCAGGCGACGCTCGGCGACATCGAGCTCGATGACGTCGCCGTCGCGCACAAAAGCCAGTGGCCCGCCGGCGAACGATTCCGGCGCGATGTGCAGCACGCAGGCGCCGTAGCTCGTCCCGCTCATGCGCGCGTCGGAAATGCGCAGCATGTCGCGAACCCCTTGGGCGAGAATCTTTTTCGGGATCGGCAATTGTCCCCATTCGGGCATGCCGGGCGCCCCGAGCGGCCCCGCATTCTTCAGCACCAGCACCGAGTCGGCGGTAACGTCGAGCGCGGGATCGTCGATGCGCGCCGCCATGTCGTTGTAATCGGCGAACACCACCGCCTTCCCGGAGTGCTTGAGCAGGCGCGGCTCCGCGGCCGCGGGCTTGATCACGGCGCCGTTCGGCGCAAGGTTGCCGCGCAGCACCGCAAGACTGCCGTTGGCCACCAGTGCCTTGTCGCGAGGCAGTATCACGTCGTGCTTGAAGACTTCGGCGCCGGCGACATTTTCACCCAGCGTTCGGCCGTTGACGGTACGCGCGTCCAATGCCAGCTTGTCGCCGATCGTCGCCAGCAGCGCCCTCAGGCCCCCGGCGTAGAAAAAATCCTCCATCAAATACTTGCCTGCCGGCCTGATGTTCGCGATCAGCGGCGTCGTGCGCGACAGCTCGTCGAATCGATCGAGCGTCAGCGGTATGCCAGCGCGTCGCGCCAAGGCGACGAGGTGCACCAGCGCATTGGTCGAGCCGCCGATGGCAAGCACGGCGGTAATCGCGTTGTCGAACGAAGCTGCGTTGAGGAAATCGCGGGGTTTGAGATCCTCCCATACCATGTCGACGACCCGGCGGCCGGTATCGGTTGCCATCCTCGCGTGCCGCGAGTCCGGTGCGGGAATCGATGCGGCGCCCGGGAGCGTAAAGCCCAGTGCCTCGGCCGCCGAGGTCATGGTCGAGGCCGTGCCCATGGTCATGCAGTGACCGGGTGAGCGTGCGATCCCGTTTTCGATCTCCTGCCATTGATCTTCGCTGATGTTGCCGGCGCGTTTCTCGGCCCAGTATTTCGACACGTCGGAGCCGCTACCCAATGTCTGATCGCGCCAATGCCCGCGCAGCATCGGCCCGCCGGGCATGTAGATCGCAGGCAGATTCATGCTGATCGCGCCCATCAGCAATCCCGGCGTCGTCTTGTCGCAGCCGCCCATCAATACTGCGCCGTCGGCCGGATACGAGCGAAGCAGCTCCTCGGTTTCCAGCGCCAGCAAATTTCGATAAAGCATCGTGGTCGGCTTCTGAAACGGCTCGGAAAGCGTGATCGCCGGCATCTCGACCGGAAACCCGCCTGCCTGCCATATCCCGCGCTTCACCTCCTCCGCCCGCTGCCGAAAGTGCGAATGGCATGGGTTGATGTCACTCCACGTGTTGATGATCGCGATCACCGGCTTGCCGGCGTAGTCGGCACGCGAATAACCCATCTGCGCCGTGCGCGAGCGGTGTCCGAACGATCGAATGTCATTCACGCCGTACCAGCGGTGCGATCGTAGTTGCTCGGGCTGTTTGCGGCGCGCGGTCATGGATGGCCCCTCATTGAACCTTCCTCACCGTTTCTCACGAGCGGCGGCACCGCGATGACCGATCGCGCAAGATCGGCCGCACTGACGGCGCTGGTCTTCACCGAAGCATCCCCCTGGTCGTGGCAACTTGAACGTGAACGGCATTATAGCGACAGTCGCGCGCCATCCGACGCGTCGCATAGACCGCTGGGAATATCTGCTCGAGCGGGCGATTATTACTTCGCCACCGACCCTGAACCGGAGCGGCGACGCTGATCGCAAGAATGACCGGAAACCGCAAGCTCGTTGGCGTCAGGCTTCGGCCCTCCGGTAGAATGCGCCGTTCCAGTTCCAAGCGACGGCGTCGCGCCTGCGGCACGTGGCCACACGTTTTTCCTCGGTTTTATGGCCCTCTACGCCGCCACTATCTTTGTCAGCGCGTTCCTGCTGTTCCTGGTCCAACCGATCATGGCCAAGCAGATCCTGCCGTGGTTCGGTGGGTCGGCCAACGTGTGGACCACGTGCCTGGTGTTCTTTCAGACGACGCTCCTGCTCGGCTACGCCTACGCCGACCTGGTCGTGCGCCGAACGTCGGCGCGAACGCAGATTCGAATCCACGTTGCGTTGCTGGCCTTGAGTTGCATTGTCTTGCCGATCGTGCCCGGCGCTCAATGGAAGCCGCTCGGAACCGAGAGTCCATCGCTGCTGATCCTGGCCTTGCTCGCCGCGACCATTGGCCTGCCGTATTTTCTGCTGTCGACGACGAGTCCGCTGGTGCAGGCGTGGTTTGCGCGCAGCTTTCCGGGCAAGAGCCCTTACCGCTTATTCGCGCTGTCGAACCTGGCGTCGATGCTTGCGCTGCTCGGCTATCCGATCGGGCTCGAGCCGTGGGTCACGACACGATTCCAGTCATACGGATGGTCCGCGGCGTACGTTGTGTTCGC
>DAIQRF010000184.1:0-5167 GCA_036786505.1 Casimicrobiaceae bacterium
CGATAGTACTGCCTGGGGTCTTGGATAAAGCGACAGTTATGATTATCGGCGCTACATGAAACCATGCGGGCGCGATCCGGGCGCAATGCGCCGGTATTTCTCCGACGGCGAACGAGTTGCTGCGCTGCCAGAAAACGGTCAATCTGAATGAAGCCCGGCAAAGGACCCACTGTTCGCGTGGCCGTCGTCCTCGCGATGATGGTCGGCGTCGTGATGCTCGTCGTCCTGTTTTTTCCCTGGAATCTTCTCCGGGGGCCGATCGCCAACTACTTCAGCCATCAGCTTGGCCGGCCGGTCGCGATCGCCGGCGATTTGAATGTCAAGCTTGGCTGGACGCCGCGAATCCAGGTTGACGACGTTTCGATCGGCAACGCGGCCTGGTCAAAGGACCCGCGGATGGCGCACGTGCAGAGGATGAACCTGCGCGTGGAGCTTCTTTCGTTGTTCGCGGGCGCGCCGGTCGTTCCCGTCATCGAGCTGGTCGAGCCGCAGTTACTGCTGGAAAAGAACAAAGACGGCACGGCGAACTGGCTGTTCGGGGACAGCGGCTACACACCCGCTGTGCGCTTGGGAACGATCGACGTCGATCGCGGCATCGTGCGTTATCGGGATCCGGCGCTGCGAGCGGATGTCAGCGTCAAGTTGCAGTCATCCCCCGCTGCGGCGGACACGCCGCCTTCACTTCGCTTTTCCGGCGACGGAACCCTTCGCGGCGAGGCGTTTCGCATCGACGGGCAAGGGCTGGCTCTCTCCGCGCTGCGCAAGGTCGACGATCCGTATCAGCTCACTTTGCACGCCCGAGCGGGAGCCACCGACGTGCGCTTCGCGGGCAGCGTCGTCCCGGCCGAAGTCGAGCACCTGAAGGGTGAACTTCAGTTGCAGGGAAAGGATCTGTCACAGCTTTACCCGATCGTTCCGCTGCCGATTCCGTGGACGCCACCGTACAAGCTGTCGGGTCAGCTGGCGCACAGGGAGAGGCATTGGTCCTATCGCCAGTTCAAGGGTACGGTGGGAGACAGCGACCTCGCCGGCAACGCTGAGGTCGATTTGTCACAAGCTCGCCCGTCGGTCACCGCGGATCTGACGTCGCGCCGCTTCGACTACAAAGACCTGGGAGGGTTTGTCGGCCTGCCTCCTGGAGAATCGACATCGGGCGTGAAAACGGGCGAGCAACAGCGGGTGACCGTGCGTCGCGCCGCATCGGCACGCGTGTTGCCGGACAAGCCTTTCGAGCTCGACCGCCTGCGCATCGTTGATGCCGACGTCAAGTTCCGCGGAACCAGCGTCAAATGGACCGATGCCCCGATCGACAACCTGTCGACGCACCTGTTTTTAAAAGACGGCGTTCTCCGCTTCGAGCCGCTCGATTTCGGAATCGGTGGCGGCCACGTGATTGCCAAAATGTCGCTCGACGCCAACGGCCAGATCGCGCGCAGTCAGGGAGATATCGAGATACGCAACGTCGAGCTCAAGCGAATCTTTCCTAAGCTCGCGTCGCCCAAAGGGACCGCCGGGCGGTTCGGAGGCCGCGCCGCCTTCAAAGCCCAGGGCAACACGGTTGCCGCAATGTTCGCTTCCGCGAACGGCGAGGGCGCCATGATCATGCGCGGTGGCGAAGCCAGCACCTTGTCGCTGGTGATGACCAATCTCGACCTCGCGCGCGCCGCCGCGTTGCTGCTGCGGGGCGATCAGACTTCCGAGATTCATTGCGCCGTCGCTTCGTTCGGGGTCGCCAACGGCCAAATGATCCCGCGATTGATGGTCATCGATACCACGGCTGTCACCATCAACGGCGACGGCCGCATCGACTTCCGCGACGAGAAGTACGACCTTCACCTGAAGGCGCACTCGAAGAAGCCCAGCCTGCTTGCCTTGCGCGGCCCGATCGTCATCGACGGGACCTTCAAGACCCCCGCCATTCATCCGGAGCTGGGGCCGGTCGCGGCTCGTCTCGGCGCGGCTGCGGGGCTGGCGGCGATCACGCCACCGTTGGCACTGCTGGCTCTGGTCGACTTTGGCGGCGCGCCCGACGTCGATTGCCGGGCACTTATCGCCGACGTAAAAAGGTGAATCCGACAGCGCTCTCGGGCGAAGCGGGAAACACGATTTTCAGTATCCTGACGCCAATCCCGTTCCTCGCCGCGGATCGTTAGCGCCGTAGAATCGTTCGTTGCCGCGTGGCTTGCCGCCCACGGACGGCGCACCCACGAGAATGCCCGCCGCGCGACCTGCCGGTTGGGCTACGCCCAGCTTGTGGCCCATGTCGACCAGGATCTTGCGCGTATCGGGACTCAGCGCAAAGGTTTCGACATCGGTCGTCTCCGGAAGCCACTGCTGGTGAAAACGCGGGGCGTCGATTGCCTCCTGTATGTTCATGCCGTAGTCGATCACGTTCAGGATGCAGTGCACGACCACGGTGATGATGCGGCTGCCGCCCGCCGCACCGATCACCAGCACCGGCTTGCCGTCGCGCGAGACGATGGTCGGGCTCATGGAGCTCAAGGGCCGCTTGCCCGGAGAGATCCAGTTAGCGTGGCCCTGCACCAGTCCAAACAGATTCGGGACGCCAAGCTTGACGGTGAAATCGTCCATCTCGTCGTTCAGCAGGATGCCCGTTTTCGCCGCGGTAACCTTGGCGCCGAACCACTCGTTCAAGGTATACGTCACCGACACCGCATTGCCCTGATGGTCGACGATCGAATAGTGCGTCGTGTTGATGCCTTCGTGCGGCGGGACACCGGGTTTCAGGTTTCGCGACACGCCTGCCTTCGCCGGATCGATCGCGGCGCGAACCTTCTCCGCGTAACCCTTGTCCAGCAGCCGATCGAGCGGATTCTTCACGAAGTCCGGATCGCCCAGATAGCTGTTGCGATCGACGTACGCATGGCGCATCGCTTCGATTTGATAGTGCACCGCCTGCGCCGAGCGAAATCCGAGATCCTTGAGCGGATAGCCCTCCAGGATGTTGAGGATCTCGCAAATCACCGCGCCTCCCGAGCTCGGCGGCGGCGCCGACACGATGTGATAGCCGCGATAATCGCACTCGACGGGCGCGAGCTCGCGGACCTTGTATTGCCGCAGATCCGCCCTGGTGATGATGCCCTTGCCGGCCGCGCTCGAGGCGGCAATCGCATCGGCGATCGAGCCCCGATAGAACGCGTCGGAGCCGCGCCGTGCGATCAGACGTAAGGTCTTCGCCAGATCCTTCTGCACCAGCCGATCGCCGGCCTCGAACGGCTGACCCTTGTTTAGGAAGATGGCAGCCGTCGCCGCGTCGTCCTTGAAATCAGCGTTGGCGGTGGCGAACTGCGCGATGTCGCCCTGATCCAGCACGAAGCCACGTTCGGCGAAGCTGATGGCCGGCGCGATCAGCGCACCGCGCGAGCGCGTGCCATATTTTTCACGCGCGTATTCGAGTCCGGCCACACTGCCGGGCACCCCGACCGCCAAATGCCCCTTGGTGGTCGCGCCTTCGACCACATTCCCGGAGCTGTCCAGATACATATCGGGGGTGGCGGCAAGCGGCGCCTTTTCGCGGAAGTCGAGAAAGGTCTTGCGCCCGTCCGCAAGCTGAATGGTCATGAAACCGCCACCCCCCAGATTGCCCGCGGCGGGGTAGAGCACGGCCAACGCGTAACCGACGGCGACCGCCGCGTCGACCGCGTTGCCGCCGCGTTTGAGCACGTCGACGCCTACCTTGGTCGCAAGCCGGTGGTCAGTGACCACCATGCCGTGTTCGGCGCCGACCGGCGCCACTGACGCCGCCTGCACAGCCGCGCAGGCAATTGCCGCCACCGTGGCAAACACGCGGACCCAAATGAATCGATGTCGGATCTTCATCGTTGCTTCGTTCCGAGCTCGATACGGTTGCAACGCGTGGGATGCCGGCAGCGTCGACGCAGATCCAGACGAAGGCCCAACAGCGGTGGCTTCGCCGCCGATTTCAGCGGCTATGCCATCCGATTGAACCACAGCAGCGAAAGCATTGCAGAAACAAGCAGAAGAATGGTCGCCGCGCCGACCGCCAGCGCGCTGATCTCGGTTTCTTTTTTCTCCAAGACCAGCCGGGCGTTCAGCCCCTGATAAACCTTTTTCAGCTCCGCGGCGCTGGCTGCGTGAAAATAATCGCCGCGGGTGACTTCCGCGATCGCCTTCAGCGCCTCTTCATCGTACGCCATATACATCGAATAGCCGTCCATTGCGGCAACACCACCGCCGGGCAAGCCGAATCCGACCGTGTAGATGCGCACGCCATGGTCGGCGGCCATCTTGGCCGCGTCGAGCGTAGGGGGACCGGTCGTCCTTCTGCCGTCGGTGAGCAGGATGATGGCGGCGGAAGTATTGGAACCGGCGGCCACGGTTACAAGATGCCCCGCAGGCGATACCGTGTCAACGCCGCGTCGAAAGGAGCGTGAGCTCGGCGTCGATGTCTGCCAGGCGTTCGAGCTCCTGCGCTCCCTGGTCGAGCAACGATTGCCGTTGCGCAAGCAGGTCGAGCGAAGAACCGTCGCCGGACACGAGCCTGCCCGGGTCCTCGCCCCTGGCTTGAACCGTTTCGATGTCGCGGGTGATGGTTGCGATCGTCTCATCGGTCGCAGCAGCGACCGCGGCTCGCTGATCATTCAACGCGATTCGCAGCCGTTCGACCGATTCGGGCGGAGCAATCGCCGGGAGGCTGAACCGAAATCGCTTCTCGGTCCAGGTCCAGCGTGGAATATCGACGTCGATGAATTTTTCGGTCAGACCGAGCTGCGGCAGATCGACGTCGAAATGCGCACGTTCGTTCACCAGCACGGGCAGGTCAACGTAAACACCGCGCCAAACCGTGCGGCATTCGTTGGGCAGGATCAGATCCGGATACTTGCAACTGAATTCGGGAACCTGCCAAAGCTTGATGCGCTTGCTACGCAAGGCAGGCGCTTCGTAGTTCCAGTGCTTCCAGTGCGTAGTCGCGTTCGGCGCAGTAACCACGATTCGCCGATGCTCGATCGAGACGACGGGCACGCGAAAGATCCATTGATACTCTCTCGTGGTCGGTACCAGAACCTGCTGCTTGTCTCCTGGCGCGGGCAATTGAATCGGCGACCCACGTTCGATGCGACCGATTTCGGGTTGAGCCGGCGTCGCCTCGATGCCCGCGGCATTCGCCCCATGGACCATACTGCCG
>DAIQRF010000185.1:0-5153 GCA_036786505.1 Casimicrobiaceae bacterium
CCGCTGCGAGCCCATGAATTTCCCGCTCAACGAACCGCAGCGCGCCGCGGTGCGATACCTCGACGGCCCGTTGCTCGTGCTCGCGGGCGCGGGCAGCGGCAAGACGCGCGTGATCACGGCCAAGATCGCGCATTTGATCGAGCGCGGGCTCGATCCTGCGCACATCGCGGCGATCACTTTCACCAACAAGGCCGCGCGCGAAATGCGCGAGCGCGCGCTACGGCTCCTGCCGAAGTGCGACGGCGCGGAAGCGCCGATCATCTGCACTTTTCACTCCCTCGGCCTCAGGATCCTGCGCACCGAAGCCGCGGCGCTCGGGCTCTCGGCCCGCTTTTCGATTCTCGATCCGGGCGACATCGAGGGTATTGTGTCGGAGCTGCTGGCGACGACCGACCGGGCGCGTGCACGCGCCGCGCAGTGGCGCATCAGCGCCTGGAAAAACGCGCTGGTCGCACCCCCAGAAGCGCTCGCCGCTGCGTCGAACGATGCCGACATCGCCGCCGCACGCGCCTACCAGCGCTACGACGAAACGCTGCGCTCCTATCAGGCGGTGGACTTCGATGATTTGATCGCCATGCCGCTTGCGGCGCTCGAACGCGACGCCGCTGCCGCCGAACGATGGCGCGACCGGCTCTCCTATCTGCTGATCGATGAGTATCAGGACACCAACCCTGTCCAGTATCGGTTGTTGAAGATGCTGGCGGGGACGCGCGCGGCATTTACCGCGGTGGGCGACGACGATCAGGCAATCTACGGCTGGCGCGGCGCGACGATCGAGAACCTGGAGCAGTTGCCACGCGATTTCGATTCGCTCAAGGTCATCAAGCTCGAGCAGAATTATCGCTCCGACGTGCGCATCCTGCGCTCGGCGAACGCGCTGATCGCCAACAATGCCAAGCTGTACGACAAAAGATTGTGGAGCGAGCGGGGCCTGGGCGAGCGGATTCGCGTCGTGCCCGCGGCCGACGACGAAGCCGAGGCCGAGGGCGTCGCGCGCCGGCTGCTCGCGCAGAAGTTCGAGCAGCGGGGCCGATTCTCCGACTTCGCCGTCCTGTATCGGGGCAACTATCAGGCGCGCGCGTTCGAACGTGCGTTATCGGCGCAAAACGTGCCCTATGTCATCAGCGGCGGCCAGTCGTGGTTCGAGCGCACCGAGATCAAGGATCTGGTGGCGTACCTGCGGCTGATCGTCAACGACGACGACGATCCGGCGTTCGTCCGCGCCGTGACGACGCCCAGGCGCGGCATCGGCGCGCAAACGCTGGACAAGCTCGGCGCCGCTGCCAAGGGACATGGGGGCAGCCTGTTCGCGGCAATCTACGTCGACGCGCTCGCAGTCGATCTCGCGCCGCGGCAGCACGGCGCGCTGGTCGAGTTCGGCGCATTGATCAACGGCCTGCGGCACCGTGCCGAGCGCGAGCCCGCAGGCACGCTGCTGCACGATCTGGTCTCAGCCATCGGATACGAGAACTATCTGGTCGATACGTTCGACAAGGCCCAGGCGCAGTCACGCTCGGACAGCGTCCGCGATTTCGTCGGCTGGCTGTCGACCAAAGGCGAGGCCGATGGCAAGAATCTGCTCGAGCTGACGCAGATGATTGCGCTCGTCACCATGCTGGAAGGTCAGGAGGGCAACGCGGCGGATGCAGTCCGTCTGTCGACTCTACATGCGGCCAAAGGCCTCGAATTCCCGCACGTGTTCATGGTCGGCGTCGAGGAGGGCATTCTGCCGCATCGCGAGTCGGTCGCGTCCGGCAGCGTCGACGAAGAGCGGCGCTTGATGTACGTCGGCATGACGCGCGCCCAGCAAAGTCTGCAGCTATCGTGGTGCCGGCGGCGCAAACGTGCTGGCCAGTGGCACGATGCCGAGCCGTCGCGTTTTATCGGCGAGCTGACACAGGAGGATCTGCGCCACGCCGACGTGCCCGCCGGCCCGGAAGAGGCCGCGCGGGAAAAAGAAGCGGGCAACGCGCGGTTGAAGAGCCTGCGCGCGATGCTTGCGCGCTGACCTTCACCCGTTATTTTTTCAGGGTAAGAATCCAGCTCACCAGAGCCTTGATGTCGCTGTCGGCGACCTGCGCGTTGGGCGGCATCGGAACCGGGCCCCAGACGCCGGCACCACCCGTCTTGACCTTTTGCGTCAACTTGGCCAACGCTCCCGCGTCGCCTTTGTACTTCGTAGCAACGTCCTGATACGCGGGACCGACGATCTTCTTGTCCACGGCATGGCATGCGCCGCAGCCATCCTTTTGCATCAAGGCCTGGCCCGCGGCCAGATCGAGCGGACCGCCCGCTTTTGCCGTTGCGCTCGGCGCCGCGGTCGCGGCGGCTGGCGTCACGCCGGTGGCGCTTGCGGTTACTGCCGTGGGTGACGTGGCGGGAGCCGTTGCAGCCGGCGTTGCCGTCGCGGCTGGCGGTGTCGCCGACGCAGTGGCGGTGGGTGCAGGCTCCTTGAAATTCGCGCCCGACCGGTTGGCGATGTAAACCACCGCGCGCTGCACTTCGACATCGGTGAGATCGGGGTTGCCGCCTTTGGCAGGCATGACCTTGCCGGCTTCCTGAAAACCGTTGATGGCGTGCTGCACCAGGGTCTCGTAGCCCTTCTTGATCGACGCAGCCCATGCCGCCTTGTCGCCGACCTTGGGCGCGCCCGCGATTCCTGGCTCGTGGCAGGTCTTGCACAGCGCTTGAAAGACCTGCTCGCCGGTAAGATTGCCTTTCGGGCTGCTCGCATCCGCCATCGTGACCTCGCCGAAAGGCTTGATGCGCGACAGGAGTTGACTGGCGGCTTCCGCGTTTCCAGGCGGCTTGATGTCGGTGACAAGTTGCGAAAGCAATCCGATCAAAGCGATCGGTATCGCGAAGGCGAGCACGACGACGATGACCAGCTGTTTGCGCGTCTTGATGAATGTGGAATGGTCGTCGCTCATTACGAAATCCTTCAGGCGAGGCCCGAAGGGCCGTATCGCGAAACGCGCATTATAGCCCGGGCACATTGGCACCGGAAAGGAACGCTGTGGTCGAATGGACTGCGGCGCAAGCGGTGCGTAAAATGCAAGGCGGGCGCCCGTAGCTCAGTTGGATAGAGTGTTGGTTTCCGAAGCCAAAGGTCACAGGTTCGACTCCTGTCGGGCGCGCCATCAAATCATTGAGATACGCAGTTGCGCAGTTGCACCTTCCGCGCTCGCATTTCTGCTGATGATTTTCGCCGGTAGGGTTACTCGCCACCAGCTGATTGTCATAGAGTTCCTCCAAGCCGAGAATCGGCTCCTTAAGAAGCGGCTGCGCGGCAAGCGCATCCGTTTCACAGACGTCGAGCGAGCGTTGCTAGCGAGAAAGGCGAAGGCCGTCGGGCGCAAGGCGCTGCTGGAGCTAGACACGATCGTCTCTCCTGGCACGCTGATGCGGTGGCATAGGCGATTGATCGCGCAGAAGTGGAATTTGGTGCATCGACGCGACCCTGGTCGTTCGGGGGTCATGCGCCAGATCTCCGCTCTGATCATGCGCATGGCCCGGGACAATCCTTGGTGGGGTTACGCGCGTATTCAGGGTGCGCTTGCCAATCTTGCTCACAAGGTTGGCCGCGGGAAGGTAGCCCACGCGTTGACGCGTCACGGCATCGAGCCGTCGCCCGAGATTCTATGGTTCTTGTCAAGCATGGACCGAATTTCCGGTTCGCCCATCAAAAAAATAAATAAACAAGAACGAGATTAGCCAGCGCGCCAGCCGATACCGTTTAACAGCCATCTCAAAAGAAGACGGATTGCAGCGCCTCATTGATGACGATGCGGTAATGATCGACCAGCAACAAAGCGAAGAGCGCCGCCAGATACTGGATCGAGTAGCCAAAGGTCTTCCGCGCGAGCGCGTCGCTGTAGTTGCGGTAAAGCTTCCAAGCACACGCTATAAACCCCGCATTCAACGCCACAGCACCGATCAGGTAAAGCAACCCGCTCATCCTCGTGGCGAACGGCATCACCGTAACCGCCGCCAAGAGAATGGTATAGAACAAAATATATTGGCGCGTGAATTTGCTGCCATGCGTGACCGGTAGCATCGGGACACCGACTTTCGCATATTCCTGCTCGCGGTACAGGGCCAGCGACCAGAAATGCGGCGGCGTCCATACGAAGATAATGAGAAATAAGAGCAACGCGTCGCTGGAAATATTTCCCGTTACAGCGGTCCACCCCAGTACGGGTGGTGCGGCGCCAGCGGCGCCGCCGATAACGATGTTCTGCGGTGTCGCCGGCTTCAAAAATAACGTGTAAATCACCGAGTAGCCGATGAGGGACAAGAACGTCAGCACTGCCGTCAATTTGTTGACGCCGAAAACCAATGTCGCCATGGAAAGTACCGCGAGTATCGCGGCGAAGATCACCGCCTGGCGCGGCGTTAACTGGCCGGTGGGCAGAGGGCGCGCCCGCGTGCGCGCCATGATCGCGTCGGCCCGCTGATCCAGGATATGGTTGAAGGCAGCGGCCGAACCCGCCGCCAGCCAGATGCCCAGAGTGGCAAGCACGAGAACATTGAGTGGCACAAAACCCGGCGTGGCGAGAAACATGCCGACCACGGCCGTAAATACGATCAGCGCTACGACCCGCGGCTTGGTTAGCTCGAAATACAGACCCGCCTGGGCGAGGAAACGTTGCCGGCGTGTCGTAGCCGAAACGGTTGAAATTAGTGTTCTCATCCTCCTGGCGTTGCCTCTATAGCTTGCGCGGCGGCCGAACAACGTGGTTCAGCGTCACCACACTCATCAATACTGGATGTAATTCCGCTTTATGCTGAGTCCGCTTTATGCTGAGCTTCCGAGATGTGGACGAGCGCTCACATCCAGAGGTATTGTAGTGACCGATGAAAGTGTGCGCCAGTGGTGGCTTAAATTGGGTCAGCATTTCGCCGATGGTTCGGCGTCGACGGGGGCGTCTCGGCGACACGTGGCATCTTGATGAGGCGTTTGTTACGATCAGTGGCTACCGGCATTATCTTTGGCACGCCGTGGACCGGGATGGCGATGTGCATAAGTGGATGAACTGCTTTATGTATGGACGGCAAGGGTCGTTGGGTCGACAATGCGTTCATCGAGCGGCTGTGGAGGAGCGTGAAGTACGAGGAAGTCGTGTGCTGCGCCTGCGATGCTCCGAGCGAGG